>NZ_JADOVC010000005.1:0-166448 GCF_015751645.1 Flavobacterium sp. CG_9.1 | reverse complement strand
TTTTCTTTATCTTTTCTTACCAGTCTCTCAAGGAACATTGCGCGTTTTGCGGGGTGCAAAGGTAACATCTGTTTTCTAATCTCACAAGCTTTTTTAAATCTTTTTAGAAAAAAATTTCTAATTTAATTCGTGCTGCTTGCCAGTATTTAAATGAACGTTTGCCGTTGTTGCGGGTGCAAAACTAACTCCTTTATACCGGTATTCAAGCTTTTTTAAACACTTTTTTTGTCCTTTTCTTAACTTAATCTTTAACTTACTGAAACCGTGAATTTTGAAAGTAAAATTTTTTTGTGCTTCCCTCTCCCTTTCCAAAGCTAAGCATGCTAAAAGAACCATAATCTAGTTTTTTTGTTATTAGATTGCGCTAGCAGCAATCGGATATGTGACTCCTTTTAGATATTTATTGCTTCTCTGAGCCGCTTTATTAGCATCACAGACAGGATTAATACTGAAATTAGGTCCTTGAACGCAGTACCGTCTAAGATAGGTTCGGTTTTTTTGACGCCTGGGCAGTTGTTCCTTGTTTATTAATTGCGGTTCTCATTATATTAGGACGTTTTATACCTACCCATATATAAGGTACACCGAATTCTAAATCAATTATACAACTCCCCGCGTTAGGGATAGTAGCAAAAAGCCCGCAGCCAAGTGAAGTGTAACGCAACTTGACGAGGACTTGTAGCGAATAGCCCGACTCCTTATATAAAGAGAGGCAATTAATCGCTAAATTAATTGCCTCTCTTTATGTAAGGTGGAACGCCCAAGTTATTGTTATTAGTAGGTTCACGCATTTATTTAACGTCTGCTTAGTATTCCCACCTGCGCGTTTTATTTAATTCTTCTTGCTCTTTGATAATTTCAGCCGGTATTACTTTGAGGAATGAGCAATGTTGCTCAATAGCATATTCGATTTTTTCAACAATTTCCTCAACAGTATCCTTATCGTAATCAATATCCAAAGGCTCTTTAATAATGAAGGATTGAAGAATGCCCTTCTTTTTCATACGTAATCCTTTTTTATCAAATGAACGACGGAAGCCATCGATCACAATAGGAACAACAATAGGTCTGTGCTGTTTTATAATATGAGCCGTTCCTTTACGAACTGGCTTAAAGGATTTAGTTGTCCCTTGCGGAAAGGTTATAACCCATCCGTCTTTTAAAGCAATTTTAATATTTTCAGTATCATCTGGATTAATGTCTTTTTTCTCCAGAACATCGACTCCCTTAGCTCTCCAAGTTCTTTCGACCGTAATTGCGCCTGCATAAGCCATAATTCGTGGCAATAATCCAGCCTGCATTGTTTCTTTTGCAGCTACATAATAGATGTTCATTTTAGGCTGCCAGAGATAACATACGTTTTTAATAGAATCATCACGACCGCTGAGACTTGCATTAAAAACATGGAACATTGCTACGACATCAGCAAAGTACGTTTGATGATTCGAAATGAAAAGAACATTAGTGTCAGGTAAATTCCTTATGATTTCTGAACCTTCAATTTGCAATTCATTGAAACCTCTATATCGTCGATGCGTGATGGCGCCGAAAATCCTGATTAACCATTTTTTTAAAAACAGGATGTGACCAAAAGGATTTCTCTTAAATAATCCCATAAAATTATGTGTTTTTTGTATTTAGCAAACCTACGAAATTAATTTTTGATTGTTTTTAGCATTCTAAAACCGTTGCTTCCTATCTAATTTAAGAATATAAGACTTCTTTTAAAACCTCTTTCAATTCGCTAAGCATCATTGCTGTTGCTCCCCAAACGATGTGGTTTTCAATTTTAAAAGCAGGAACACTGCTTTCATCTGAATAGGACGTTAAGACCTTAGTCTCGACAACAATTGAATCACTTAAAAAAATAGACAGAGGCAATTCAATTATATCTGCTACCTCAGAAAGCTGTGGCACAAATACTAGTTCCTCTTTACTAATACCTAAAAAAGGATACACCATAAAATTACTGGGTGGAATATATAATTGTGTAAAAGGTTTAAGTACTTGTATTTTATCTGGATGAATGCCAACTTCCTCGTGAGTTTCACGCAATGCTGTGTAAGCAAAATCCTTATCATCGATTTCGTATTTACCTCCTGGAAAGGCAATTTGAGCAGAATGCACCCCTTTGTATGAATTCCGAACAATCAATACCAGGTGTGTAATTTCATTTTTAGGATAAAAAAGCATCATTACTGCAGCTACTCTTGGATTTTTATCGCTAAAATCAATCTGTTTTAAGCTTTGTGACCGCTCTAATGGTGCCATTTTAATATGTGCATCAAAGGCAGGGAGCCTTACATCAAGTACTTTAGGAACAAACTGTAAAAATTCTTGAAAATCCATAATCAAAGTCTATTTTTGCACATTGAAATTTAATATAAATATAGTCTAGAAAATACCGTTACACAAATTTTCTGATACCAAAAGTCATACACAATGTACAGCAAAGAAGAAACACAAAAGTTAAAACGCGAATTCTGGGTTGAATTTTCGGAAAAATTTCCCCGAAAATGGTTGTTGTACGATACTAAGATCAAAGATTTTTCTTTTAAATTTTATGTAGATAATAAAAAGGCTCAAGTTTTAATAGCCATAGAACAGCGAAGCGATGAAAAAAGAATTGCTTATTTTGAGAAACTGAAATTTTTAAAAAATATTCTAGAAGAGGAATTCATTAAAGATCTGGTTTTTGAAAAAGAGCACACCTTGGAAAGTGGTAAAACGATTAGCCTTATTTGGGTTGAAAAACTAGGCGTTGGAGTTAGTAATAGAAAATACTGGCCGGAAATTTTTGAATTTTACAATGATAAAATGAATGCCTTGGAGCTATTTTATTCAGAGTATGATGGATATATTAAAGATATTGAACAATTTTAAAAATGAGTAAGAAATCAAACATAGCACTGTATTATCCAACTTCATATTCAATCATATATTGAAAATATTATAAAGTATTATCTTGTTACCATAATTAATGTACAGTTGCTTTCGGTTTTCTTGCTTTTTTCTGGTAATGATCGAAACTGTACAATCGACGCCTTCGTTATCTTTACAGGTAAATGTGTAAACAGTATCTGTTTCATTTTCCTCAATAGGTTGGTATTCTACAATTTCAAAAAGTTGGATAATTTGAGAATAAACTACAATTCTACTTTTATTAGTATCTAATGAAATTAAAATATTAACTAAATTTAAATCAGACCATTTTCCCCATTTCCCTTTTTCATTTTTCTCTAAAACACTAAAGCCTGAAGTTTTAAACTTATAATTTTGTCCATAAGAATGTTGTACTCCTAGAATCAAAAAAAGTAGAATAATATATCTTTTTATCATTGCTTAAAATTGAAAATTGATTGCCTCTGCTCTTGCGTATTCAAAATCGATAATCATTTCTTGGATGATTTCAGCAGCCGGTTTTATCTCGTGAATAAGACCGGCAATTTGACCGATTTCTAACTCTCCTTCGATTAAATCGCCCTCAAACATGCCTCTTTTTGCTCTAGCTCTTCCTAATAACGTAACTAATTCATCTTTTGTTGGACAAGTTTCATATAAATCCTGTACCTCTTGATAAAACTTATTTTTAATTAACCGAACTGGAGCAAGTTCCTTCAATGTCAATTGCGTATCTCCTTCCTTAACCTTTACAATCGATTCCTTGAAATTATCATGAGCTGACGATTCTAGTGACGCAGCAAATCTACTCCCAACTTGAACTCCATCGGCACCAAGAACCATGGCTGCTAGCATGCCGCGACCAGTAGCAATACCTCCGGCAGCAATCAACGGAATTGAAATTTTTTCTTTCACCATAGGAATAAGTGTCATTGTTGTGGTTTCCTCTCTACCGTTATGGCCTCCAGCTTCAAATCCTTCGGCAACAATTGCGTCTACACCAGCATCTTGTGCTTTCAATGCAAAAACGGAGCTACTTACGACATGCACTACCGTTACCCCATTTTGTTTCAAGAATGACGTCCATGTTTTTGGATTACCCGCTGATGTAAAAACTATCCTAACCCCTTCCTCTACGATAATTTTCATTATTTCCTCAATGTTGGGATATAACATTGGAACATTTACTCCAAATGGTTTTGAAGTAGCTCTTTTACATTTTTGAATGTGTTCTCGCAAGACTTCGGGATACATAGAACCAGCACCAATCAATCCTAAACCACCAGCGTTACTGACGGCACTGGCTAATTTATACCCACTATTCCATATCATTCCACCTTGAATGATAGGATATTTAATTTTGAAAAGTTCAGTGATTTTATTCATGTGGTATTAATGCTGTTATTTTTTTATTATTTTTCCACTTTTAGAGAAACTATCGGATTCCAATTTATAGAGGTACATTCCTTGATTCAACGCTTTTAAAGAAATTACAGCTGATTGAGGTGTTACTTTTTGTTCTAAAATTTTCTGTCCTAAAATAGTATAAATAAAAACGGTTCCACTTTCAAATTTTGTGGGCAAAGAAACGGAAATAGAATCAGTGGTTGGATTGGGATAAATTATAAAGTCATCTTTTGAAAATGACTCCGTCGACAATTGGTTGCGGACAATCAGTCCAAAATCTGGAATTCCATATCCATACTGATTGTTGGGAGTTAAAAATTTATCGGATGATTGAAGTACTAATTCTTTAATTTGCTGATTTGTTTTTTGTGGAAATGCTTGCCATAAACAAGCCACCATCCCGGCCATTATTGGCCCAGAAAAAGAAGTCCCATTTGCCGTTACAATATTCCCTGCTGCATCAGAAACAACTGCAGCTTGACCTTGCGCCATGATATCGGGTTTTATTCTACCGTCAGATGAAGGTCCTACTGAACTAAAGGAGGTTACTATTTCTACGGAGTTCACTGCACCTACTGCAATCACAGAGACAGCATCTGCTGGTACGGCAACATGTGGATTAGATGTACCACCCGAATTACCGGCCGAAGTCACCAGAATCATTCCTCTACTAAATGCAATTTCCGCACCTCGAGACATGAACGCTGTTGTACCATTCATTTCACTATAGGTATGGTTGTATGCTTCGTTATCAAAATCAAAATATCCTAAAGAGGTATTGATAATATCCACACCTAAACTGTCTGCCTTTTCTGCTGCTTCAACCCAAAGGGATTCTTCTACAGGATTTTCAGAAGTATCATCTTCTGTTATAAATAAATAATACGAAGCATCTGGGGCAGTTCCCACTAATGAATTCTCTTTGTAACCTCCCATTGCGGAAAGTACCGAAGTGCCATGCGAGACACCAGTATAAAAATCTGAATTTCTCAATACAAAATTATAACCACCCAAAATTTGGTCATTGGTTCTTAATTTTTGGAAAGGTTGTGTTGTATTGACACCCGGAAATCCCGCGTCCATAATAGCAATTACTTTTCCGGAGCCCGTGTAATTTTGTTGGTGCATTACTTGGCCGTTGAGCATTTGGATCTGATTTGAAGAGCTTCCATAAGCATAATCCACTTTTGTCTTCTTGGTCTTATTCCCTTGCTTTACCTTAATTGATTTTGCGCTTTTACCAATTTGATTTAATGATTTATCTGCAAAATCAACTTTACTGACAAATGAAAGCAGTAGTAAGTCATTTATTTTAGCCTGAGTTCCTCGCACATGAAGAGCATTTAGCCATTTCGATTTTGCCATCACAGTAATACCCGCAATAGCTTTTACTTGATTAATATAAGAAGCCTCAACAGGAACATCTTTAAAATCTAAAACAATACTTTGATTGGTTCTTCTATCTAATGCTCTCTGAGAAAGCATTTTCAATGGTGCATCAGCAAAGGATTGAGAACTAGGCTTTGCATTTAAATATACCCAAGCATCCTGCTGTGCAAAACCGTTTGTTGTAAGCAATAATAAAAGAAATATATAAAATTTTCTCATAGGTATCATCATTTGTTGTGCCATCGAGACTTCAACAGTAGCTGAAATTGAATGATGGTCAAAGCTATATTTGGTTTATTATTAGAATTTTAGGTGACCTTACTAGTACATTTCGATAATACAATAAAACGACTAAGAAATTACTCCTGATCCTATTAATTCATCTCCTACATACCAAGCTGCAAACTGTCCTTCGGTTATTGCAGATTGAGGTTCATCAAAAGCGACGTACATTCCATTTTCAAATTGATGCAAAGTGGCGCTTTGTAAGGGCTGTCTGTATCGAATTCTAGCCATTACATGCATGGTTTCTCCTTTGGCTAAAGCCAAATCTTTACGAATCCAGTGTACTTCCTCTTTTTCAATATGTAACGCTTTCTTGAATAATCCAGGATGCTGACTTGTTAATCCAGTATAGATCGTATTGGTCTCCACATTAGTAGCTATAATAAATAATGGATCCGTTGTTCCACCAACATTTAATCCTTTTCGTTGCCCAATAGTAAAATAATGAGCTCCTTGATGTTTTCCTACTACTTTTCCCATTTTTGGGGTATAAGAAATTTTTTCAGCCTCCAATTTTACATCTTCTTCAAAACTTAGACCTACTTCTTTTTCTAAATTATAAATAGGGTCATCTTTATCAATTTGGATAATATCGCCCGCTTTAGGTTGTAATTTTTGTTGTAAAAAATCTGGTAACCTTACTTTTCCAATGAAGCATAACCCTTGTGAATCTTTCTTTTCAGCAGTGATCAAATCCAATTGCCCAGCAATTTCTCGAACCTCTGGTTTTGTCAATTCTCCAATTGGAAACAGCGACTTTGCTAATTGTTCTTGTGACAATTGACAAAGAAAATAGGATTGATCCTTATTGGTGTCCGCACCTGATTTTAGTTGATAGACCGTTTCGCCGTTCACTTCTATTTCGCTTTTTTGACAGTAGTGCCCTGTTGCAACAAAATCAGCCCCAAGACTCAACGCAATTTTCATGAAAACATCAAATTTTATTTCCCGATTACAAAGTACATCTGGGTTTGGAGTACGCCCTTTTTCGTATTCGTTGAACATGTAGTCCACGATTTTCTCTTTATATTCTTCACTTAAATCGACTGTTTGAAAAGGAATTCCTAACTTTTCTGCTACTAGCAAAGCATCATTACTATCTTCCAGCCACGGACATTCATTAGAAATAGTAACGGAATCGTCATGCCAATTCTTCATAAAAAGACCAATTACTTCATATCCTTGCTGTTGCAGCAAATATGCCGCAACACTTGAATCTACTCCCCCTGAAAGTCCAACAACAACACGCTTCATCTTCAAAAAATTATAATTTTATAAGACTGCAAAGTTACAAAAGATTTATAACAGTATTCGTTAAGTGTTTCGTTAATTGTTTTTGTCTTTTACTGCCTGTTCTTGAAAATTCATATTCGTTTCTTTGATCAATTTTCCTTTTTCAAAAAACTGCCATATTCCAGCTTTTTTTCCATTTAAAAACTGCCCTTTGGAAGCCACATTTCCATTAGATTCTTTGAAAATGGCTGCACCGTTATACACGTCATTCTTGAAATTAGATTCTTCCAGTAAGACTCCCTTCTCTGTGTATTTTTTATAAAAACCATTTTTCAAATTATTTTTATAATTAATCTCTTCTGCGACTTTACCACTAGGATAAAAAACGGTACGAAGCCCCTCTAGTTTTCCTTTACTATAATTTTCAATAGTCATTATGTTTTTTGAGGCCAAATGATAATATTTCCATTGCCCTTCAAATACTTTATTTACCACTTTACCCTCACTCACTTTATTGCTTTTTTGATCATAAAAAATAGTGAATGCTGAATTATCAATTGGATTAAACTCTCGTGTAGCAATTACCGACTTAGCTTTGGTATCATCATAAAAATAAAAAATACCTATTTCTTTACCATGTTCAAAATTACCTTCGTAACGAGGTCTTCGGGAATCCTGATAAAACCCTTTCCAAACTCCCTGTTTTTTTCCTCTCTCATCTAATTTATTAAAATTGGACTGAGACATGCAATTTTGGCTCAAAAGCATAAGAACTAAAAGGGTAAAAAAACTAATTTGATATTTTTTCATCACTACATTATATTAAGTCAATAGTACAAAACTACAATTGTACTCTTTTATTTTAAGCAAATTTACAAATTTATTATAGTTGTTCTCCCCTCCACTTAATTATGGATAAGAGAAACAGTTTAAACTTGTAAACTTTAAAGATAAAATATAAAATTCTAGATGGAATTACAGCGTTGAAAATTATCTACTAGTCGTTTTTAAAGTGGTGAGTAACCGTTAATTATAAAGTGTTTAATTAAACTAACAAGTATTTTTTAAAATAAATACTATAAAAAATACCCGATTCACCATATATATCTTATTATCAATGCCTTATGATTAATTAAAATTATCTACCATTGAAGTTAAACAACTTTAAATGAAACAATAAAGTTTCATGTTGTTTAGCAATTTATAATACTTATTAAACAAAATTCAAAAGCTATTTATTAATTTAGTGGAAACAAATAAACATTAAACACTATGAAAAATGTAATTAAATTGAAAAATCTAATGCTAATTGCATTATTTACCGCACTTTCCGTATCGTGCGACGATGACAATAATAACGACAATATGGTTGTGGACAACACCATTACAGGGAAAGCGGTAGCCAGTCCAAATTTAAGTATTTTGGTTCAGGCACTTGTCAGAGCGGAATTAGCTACTACTTTGAAAGGAGCTGGTCCCTTTACCGTTTTTGCACCCACGAATGAAGCATTTACCGCTTTTCTTGCCACCACTCCTTATGCTACAATAAATGATGTTCCAAAAGAAGCTTTAACACAAATATTATTGAATCATGTTGTCACTGGTTCTGTAAAATCTACAGATTTAACCACAGGATACATTAAAACTTTAGCCAAAGGTTCCGCATCAACTACTAATAATTTAAGCATGTATGTAAATATAACTGCTGGTGTGAAACTTAATGGAGTTGCGACCGTTACTACTCCAGATATCATGGCTTCAAATGGAGTGATTCATATTGTAGACAAAGTCATTGACTTGCCAACTATTGTAACTCATGCTGCAGCAAATGCTAATTTTAGTACTTTGGTAAGTGTTTTAAATCGTTCTGGAGAACCTAATTTCATAACTGCCTTATCTGGAACTGGTCCGTTTACCGTTTTTGCTCCAACAAATACTGCTTTTACAGCCTTGAATACGGAATTAGCCCCTGACGGGATTGCAGGAGTTTCTGCAGCAAATTTGACAAAAGTTTTACAATATCATGTGGTAAGTCCTGCTAATGTATTGGCAGCTAGCTTAACCGAAGGTCAAGTAGTTACTCCTATTCTAGTACCAGCTCAAACCTTTACAATACAATTATCTGGAGGAGCCAAAATTAAAGATGCTAGAAACAGATTTTCAAATATCATCATTACTGATGTTCAGTGTTCAAACGGTGTTATTCACGCTGTGGACAAAGTGTTACTCCCTCTTCTGTAATTATTTTTAAAGCAAAAAAAAGCTCTCAAAATTTTGAGAGCTTTTTTTATGAATTATTTCTTCTTTTTGTCTAATGCTTTTTGAGCTTCAGCTTGTTCCATCACTTCTTGTAATTTTTTCTGGAATTTACCTTGTTTCTTCGGCTCTTTCAATTTGTTTTCTTGAATTTGAGTATGAATTTTATCACTGTCGATAAAGTATCTTTTGATGACAATCATAATTCCAATAGTAATTAGATTCGAAATAAAGTTATACAAACTCAGTCCTGCACCATAACTATTGAAGAAAAACAACATCATGATTGGCGAAACATAGATCATGATTTTCATCATCTTAGCCATGTCTGGCATTCCCTCTTGTTGTGGAGCAGCCATTTGCTGGTCGCCAGATGTCATCTTCATGTAAAAGAAAATGGCTATCGAAGCCAATACTGGAAACAAACTGATGTGATTTCCATAAAAAGGAATATAAAAAGGCAATCTAATTACCTCATCAAAAGACGATAGATCATCTGCCCAAAGGAAGCTTTTTTGTCTCAACTCAAAAGCCGATGGGAAAAACTGAAACGAAGCATACATAAATGGAAGCTGTATCAATGCCGGAATACAACCCGCCATAGGATTTACTCCTGCTTTGTTGTATAACTTCATTGTTTCCTGTTGTTTCTTCATTGGGTCTTTTTTGAATTTTTCACCCAATTCTGTAATTTCAGGACGCAATACTTTCATCTTCGCTTGTGACAAGAACGATTTGAAAGTAATAGGCGACATCGCAATTTTAATGATGATAGTAAACACGATAATTGCAATTCCGTAAGCAATGTAAGAACTTAAAAATCCAAATAATGGAATAAAAATAAATTTATTGATCCATCCAAAAATCCCCCAACCTAACGAGATAATTTTTTCAAGGTTTTTATCATAATGCTTCAAGGTCTTATAATCAGTTGGACCAAAATACCAACTCATCTTATGATCCAATTCTCCATTAGTAAAAGCTAGCGGAATATTTGCTTTGAACTGTTTTGTAAAAAGTGTATCTATTTTGTCATCATGAACTAAATTCTCTGATTTTAATTTAGCCGTTTCAAATGGCGTTTTTGTCAATAGAATTGTAGAGAAAAAATGTTGCTTGAATGCCACGAAAGTTCCCTTTTGCACGTCTGATTCTTCTGTTTGACCTACACCTGAATAATCAATTTTACCGTCTTCATGCTCAAAATAAATTTCAGTGTAGCGATTTTCATAAGAAACACTTTTCTCATTTCTGTACGTTTTCAAATTCCATTCTAAATCTAATGGTTTTGCCGTATTCAATACTTTATTCAAACCTTGGGAACGAATATCAAAACCAATCATATAATCGTTTGGTTTCAAAATGTATTTGTATTCTAAGAATTCGTTGGCTCCGGCTTTCAATTTCATTGATAAAACCTGATCCGTTCCTACTTTCGTTAAAGTCGGTTCAAAATACAAGTCTTTTGAGTTTAATGTACGGTTATCACTAGTTAGTAATTGTACGTTTAAATTAGCATTATTGTCTTTAATTAATTGGACTAACTGCCCTGAACCTTTCTTAAATTTTTCATATTGTTTCAAAGTAGCTTCAACAATATACCCCCCTTTATTAGCAATGGTCAACTTTACCAATTCGTTTTCGATAGTTGTAAGACCTGCTTTAGCAGAAGGAAGAGTTGCAGAATAAGCAAAATTTCCTAAGTTTTTTTGTAATTGGGCAATTTGTGTAGAATCTCCCGTTGCTACTGCAACAGTTGCTTTGGCTACCGTTTTAGCTTCTAACTCTTTCGCTTTCGCTTCTTTAATTACCAACTCTTTTTGAGCTTTTTCAGCTGCAACCACTTTCGGGTCGGGTTGATTTTGGTACATGATAAAAACCAAAATACCAAAAATTAATGCAAAACCTATAATCGAATTGAGGTCAAATTTTTTTTGTTCCATTATAATTAAAAAAAGTTTTAAGTTTAAGTTGTACTGAAACTAATGTGTTTCTAGTTATTTTTTCTTTGCCTTAACGGCTGCTGCCACAAAATTCACAAAAAGAGGATGCGGATTCGCAACCGTGCTTTTGTATTCCGGATGGTATTGAACCCCAATGAAAAAAGGATGGTCTTCTATTTCTATAATTTCAACTAATCCCGTATCTGGATTAACTCCTGAGGCGATCAATCCTGCATTTTGTAATTGTGCTACGTACTTACTATTGTACTCATAGCGATGACGGTGACGTTCTGAAATCGTCTCTTTTCCGTATATTTTGTACGCCAATGAATCTTTTTTAATATCGCATTTCCATGCTCCTAAACGCATTGTACCGCCTTTATCGGTTATCGTCTTTTGTTCCTCCATTAAGTTTACGACTGGATGAGCGGTATGTTCATTCATTTCTGTTGAATTAGCATCTGCATAGCCTAAAACATTTCTTGAATATTCTATGATAGCCATTTGCATTCCTAAACAAATCCCAAAGAATGGCACTTTATTTTCACGAGCGTATTGCACTGCTGCAATTTTCCCTTCAATTCCTCTTTCTCCAAAACCTGGCGCCACAAGTATTCCATCTAAGCCCGAAAATTTCTCGTTTATGTTGTTGGCATCAATATGTTCTGAATGAATTGACACTACATTTACCTTCGTTTCATTAGCAGCACCAGCATGAATGAACGCTTCCAAAATAGATTTGTAGCAATCCTGCATTTCTACATATTTACCAATCAAACCAATATTAACCGTATGTTTTGGATTTTTCAGTCGGCGTAAAAAAGTATTCCAGTTTTTAAGGTCTGGCGCTGCTTTTTTAGGCAGATCTAATTTTTTTAAAGCCACAACGTCAAGTCCTTCTTCCAACATTAAATTAGGCACTTCATAAATAGTAGAAGCATCTATGGATTGAATAACGGCTTCTCTTTTTACATTACAAAATAAAGCTAATTTATTTCGTAATTCTTCCGAAATTTCATGCTCAGTTCTGCACACTAAAATATCCGCTTTTATTCCGCTTTCCATCAAGGTTTTCACAGAATGCTGTGTTGGTTTTGTTTTTAACTCGCCTGCAGCAGCCAAATAAGGCACTAAAGTAAGGTGAATTACAATTCCGTTGTGCTCTCCTAATTCCCACACCAATTGACGAACAGATTCAATATATGGCAACGATTCAATATCACCTACCGTTCCACCAATTTCTGTAATTACAATATCGTAGTCACCGGAATTTCCTAGCAACTGCATTCTTTCTTTGATTTCATTGGTAATATGCGGAACGACTTGTACCGTTTTACCAAGAAATTCTCCTCTTCGTTCCTTTTCAATAACGGAAAGATATATTCGTCCTGTAGTTACATTATTGGCTTGAGACGTAGGAACATTCAAGAAACGCTCATAATGTCCTAAATCTAAATCCGTTTCAGCGCCATCATCAGTGACATAACATTCCCCATGTTCATAAGGATTTAATGTTCCGGGATCTACATTGATGTACGGGTCAAACTTTTGGATGGTTGTACGGTATCCTCTTGCTTGTAACAATTTTGCCAAAGATGCCGCGATGATTCCTTTCCCTAAAGAAGAAGTCACACCGCCAGTAACAAAAATATATTTCGTTTGATTCATTCTATTGTTGTTTGTGTTGTAGTTGTGTAAAAAAACGTGGCAAAAGTACAATTATAAATTGTCAAATTGAAAATTAAATCGGTTTTGGGTACCGTTTTTTTATATTTCGAATTAACTCTTCTAGACCATTGAGTTTTAATTCATAAATTAATTTCAATTGTTCTCCCAATTCTCCTTTTGGAAACCCTTTATTACTGTACCACACAATATAATATTCCGGAATATCAATAAGAAACCACCCTTCATATTTACCAAAAGGCATTTTAGTGTGAGCGAGTTTGATGAGTTGTTTTTGGTTTTGATCCATTTTTTATAAAAAAAGGAACAAGAGATAAGAAACTAGAACCATTAATGCTTCCTGTATCGTATCTCTTGCTCCTAAAATCTCTTTATTTCCAGTTAAAAATTATTCGTTTCTCGATTTCAGGATGCAAGCTTAAGAAAACGGGACAAGTCATCGCCACTCTTTCCAGTATGATTCTGTTTTTTTCCTCAATCGTTCCGTACATCTCAAAAGCAATTTCTATCGCACCAATACGTCTCGGTTCAGCATTCATAATTTTAATTACTTCGGCGGTGGAACCTGTCAAATCAACTTCCATTTCTCGTGCCTTTATTCCCATTATCGTCATCATACACGTTGCCAAAGCATTAGCAACTGTATCTGTTGGAGAAAAAGCCTCCCCTTTCCCATTGTTATCTACTGGTGCATCTGAAAGAATTTCCGTCCCTGACTGCAAATGAATCGAAGATGTTCTCAAATCGCCCAAATAAGTTACTATTGATGTCATGTTTGCTATTATTTATTTTTATTCGTCCCAACACTGCAAGGAGGGCGTTGCATTAAAGTTTCATTAAGCTGCTTACATTTCCGGCAAGCGTACTTTTAGTTGGCTTCTTTTATGGTCAAATCTGTGTCGTAGTATAAAATATAGATTCCTTTATTGATATAACCTCCATCTCCTTTTTTATAAAATTCAAATTTATTGTCGATTTGTTCCGTTGCGGTACTATCAATTGTTTCTTGATATTTTACATCTTGTGACAAGCGCAGCATAGTATCAAAAGTAACATCAAATCCTCTCGTAGCAAAGTCACTAGGATCAATCTTGTTTTTCTCTCTAAACTCTTTTTGAAAAATCAAAGCCTCGGGAGATTCGTTTTCTCGAGTAACTGAAGGATACATTAATTTCAGTTTAGTCAGATTTACATAACTAATTTCATCGGTATCTAATGTTTCATTTGGCTCCAGAATAACAAGTTGTACTTTGTATGATGCCATAGCACCTAACATAGTGGCTATTGTTGATTTTATCATTCCCGTATTTGCGGTTTCCATCACTACATAATTCATTTTATCTTTTACAAACAAGCTTTTCAAATTTTCAGGCGATACTCCTCCGTTTGCGTTAAGTGCTGCAAAACGCACGTCTTTGTGATTTTCTTTAATAAATTGAATAACGGATCCTTTCTTTCTATCAACTACTGCCACTATATTACCGCCTTTTGAACGCATATAATCGAACATGGCGTTTTTGACTGCGTCTGGATCTGGGATTGATTGAAAAATATTAGCATAGGATACGCCCAAGTCTTTTGACAATGGCGATATAACAGGCACTTGATTTGGCAATAAAATTTCGGCAGTTTTTTCGACATTACTTTGATAGAAAGGACCAATAATAGCGTCTGCAACTTCTAAATTATTTTTTTGAATCAGCGAAGCAACAGCAGAACTATTTTTCGTTTCCTCTGAATCCAATATATTTATTTCAAAGTTAAGTCCTAATGTTTTGGCGGAATCAATAGCCATCAAAGCACCTGCATAAAAATCCAATGTCATATTTAGAAATTTATCTTTTTTCAAACGTGTAACCATCGAATTAACGGTATCGCCTTCAATTTTTGAAACATTAAAAGGCAAGAGCAGCGTTAATTTCTTTCTGTTATTGTTTGAACTACTTTTTGACAATTCCGCATACTCCTTTTTACTTTCTGGAGTAAGCACTAATGCTGCAGGAATTCTCAAAACCATACCTTCAATTACACCTTGTGCTAATTCTGGATTAATTGCTATCAATTCCTCTTGAGTTACACCCGTCATCTTTGACAAGCTGTACAGCGTCTCTTTCGGTTTTACGACATAATTCAGGTAATTGGTTGCAGGTATAGTTTTTACAGGATTTGTGACAACAGCCTCTTTTTTAGGCTCTATGGCTGTAGGGATTTTTTCTGCTTTAGGCGCTTTTCCTTTAATTAATAATTTGAATCCTTCTGGCAAATTAGATACCACTTCAGGATTCTTGCGCTCTAACTCTTCAATAGTAATGCCGTATTGCTTTGCAATTGAATACTTTGTTTCTTTTGGAAGTACGTAGTGAAACACTACTTTTTCTGAGATTGCGGCTGTACTCTTTTGGATTTTATTAGAAGGAATAATAAGTGATTGCCCTATTTGAAGTCCTTCTTTTTCCAGAAATGGATTGGCTTGTTTTAAGGCTTCGTCAGAAACTCCATATTTCTTTTCAATACCATATAGCGTTTCTTTAGGCAGAACCTCGTGCGTTACAGCCACATTCCCTTTTTTAGTTGGAAGAATGGCTAGTTGTTTGCCAGAACTTTTAGGAATTAGTAAAACACTATTTGGTTTTAGTCCAGTTTGTGCATCCGGATTCAATTGATAAATATCATACGGAGTTACATTATATTTTTGAGCAATCTGACTGATTGTTTCCCCTTTTTCGACCTTGTGTGTAGTTGTTTTACTTTGTGCAAAAACACTAAAATTAAAACACAAAGCTGTCATACAAATCGCAAAAAAATATTTCATCGCTTTTATTTATAAATTATTTAATAAAGTAACGGTACCAAATTTTATTCCAAAAATCTGATACCGTTTTATAATGAACATTCGAACTAGCTATTATAAGGATATAAAAAAATAAATTATTATTCCCATTCAATAGTTGCCGGTGGTTTTGAACTGATATCGTATACTACTCTATTAACACCTCTTACTTTATTGATAATGTCATTAGACACTTTCATCAAGAAATCATACGGTAAATGCACCCAGTCCGCTGTCATCCCGTCTGTAGATTCTACTGCGCGAAGTGCCACCACTTTTTCATACGTTCGCTCATCACCCATAACTCCTACACTGTTTACGGGAAGCAAGATTGCTCCTGCCTGCCATACTTTATCGTACAAGCCCCAAGATTTTAATCCGTCAATAAACAAGGCATCAACATCTTGTAAAATTTGAACTTTCTCTGGGGTAATATCTCCTAAAATTCTAATGGATAATCCTGGTCCAGGAAAAGGATGTCTTCCTAATAATTCTGGATCTATCCCTAATGAAGCTCCTACTCTACGCACTTCATCTTTAAAAAGCATGCGAAGTGGCTCCACGATTTTCAGTTTCATGTAATCTGGTAAACCACCTACATTGTGGTGCGATTTTATAGTAGCTGATGGTCCTTTTACAGAGACCGATTCAATAACATCAGGATATATTGTTCCTTGCGCCAACCATTTAACATCTTCGATAAGGTGTGACTCATCATCAAAAACTTCGATGAATACCCGTCCTATTATTTTACGTTTTGTCTCAGGATCACTCACTCCAGCTAATTCGCTTAAAAAACGATCGCCTGAATCTACTCCTTTTACGTTTAAACCCATTCCTTTGTATTGGTCTAACACATTTTGGAATTCGTTCTTACGAAGCAAACCATTATTTACAAAAATACAATATAGATTTTTGCCAATTGCTTGATGCAATAGAACTGCTGCTACAGTGGAATCTACTCCTCCTGAAAGTCCAAGAACTACTTTATCATCTTGCAATTTCTCTTTCAATTCTGCTACCATTTCGCTAACAAAAGCTTTTGGTGTAAAATTTTGAGGCACTTCTGCTATTTTAACTAAAAAGTTTTCTAACATTTTTGATCCATCCGTAGAGTGAAAAACTTCTGGATGGTATTGAATAGCATAAGTTGTCTCCCCTTCTATTCGATACGCTGCAAATTCCACATCATGTGTACTTGCCAGTTTTACTCCATTTGAAGGTAGTACTTTTACACTATCGCTGTGACTCATCCAGACTTGACTATTCTCTGAAACTCCTTCAAAGAAAACTTCATCCTCTTTTATGTAAGATAAATTCGCTCTACCATATTCTCTTGTATTTGAAGCGGCTACTTCACCACCACTAAAATGAGCTAAGTATTGTGCTCCGTAACATACGGCAAGCATTGGTAATTTACCTCTAATTTGAGATAAATCAGGATGTGGCGCATCTTCTGCTCGTACAGAAAAAGGGCTACCTCCAAGAATTACTGCTTTATAAGAAGACAAATCACTCGGAAAATGATTGTATGGGAAAATTTCGCAGAATATATTTAATTCGCGAACTCTACGCGCAATAAGTTGTGTGTATTGCGATCCGAAATCTAAAATAAGGACGTTGTGTTGCATGCGCAAAAATACTTTTTATATTTTGAATTGAAAAATTGAATTTTGAAAAATATTTATTTTATTTTTAATGCTGTTATAATCTCCTGCCTCTCGTAAAAACCGAAGCGCCAGCATCCTTCAAAAGTTACTTCCGTACAAGGTAGGCTTTAAAGCTACAATGATTTATATTTGCGGTCTTTACCAATAATAAAGATAAAAAAATGAAACTTAACAAATATATTGCTATCGCAATTTTTGGGCTCGTAGCCCTATCCTGTAGCGTGATTGATGACTTATTGACTTTTTCAATAGACAATCAAACTACTGTTACAATTCCAAGCGGTTTTCCTGTCAATACTGCATTTGAATTAATTACTCCAGATATTACCTCCAATTCAAGTTCCGAATTTGAAAACAACAATACTAAAGCGGAATTGGTTAAAGATGTAAGACTAAAAGAACTGAAATTGACGGTAACTAATCCTGCTAATAAATCGTTTTCATTTTTAAAATCCATACGTATGTACATTTCTACGAATGACAGTGATGAAATTGAATTGGCTTTTTTAACAGATATAAACTCCACTTCAAATACAATAGATCTAACGTGTACTTCCGAAAAATTAGACAAATACATTAAAGCGCCTAGTTTCAGATTAAGAATTTCAGCGGTGACAAAAGAAACTATTACCCAAGATATCGCTATAAAAGCAGCGATGAAATTTCAAGTTACTGCCGATCCTTTTTAGGAGAGAAGTACCCTTAGCCTATTTTGTGAAAATTTAATTATGCTATGAGGTCGTATATAAAAAAACAGACTCCTAAATAATTTTAGGAGTCTGTTTTTTTTATATAACCCTTGCAACTAAAAGTACAAACTACTCTTTAACTAAAATAATTGTAGCCTTGAATCCCGTACCAAGATTCCATTGACTTCCAGAAATTAAAGCTCCCTTATCATCATAAACCTTAAATTCAGCAGTATTTGGACCAGAGCTTCCTTGATTTAGCGCTTCAAAATCGATCTTATTGAATCCTTTCTCTAATACAATTTCAAAACCTTTGAAAGCACTATCCAAGTTTACTTGATTCTGAATCACTTTATCATTCAAGTACACTCTAATTTGATCTCCATCGACATAAGCTGCATCACGATACATAACCTTTGCCGTAACAGATCCTGTTTGATAATTACCTAAATTCTGATTTTTTCGATATACAATACCTTGTGAATTATCTTCTTTTTTATTCCACTTGTCTTTATATACATCTCCCGGATTAATAAATTCATTCTTTGGAGTCATCGAAAAATTATTTGCAGGTGTAATCGTGCGCGAAGGGCTGGGGTTTGGGTTGAATATTTCCGGATTCTTAAATACATTTGGCGTCTTAATCGGCGGAATATCTGCCTTAGGTGGAATTGTCTTTTTTATTTTTGGCGCATTAGTTTTAAGTGGAATCGCTTTAAATTTGGAACTAAATTCACTTTGAGCATAGCCACTCAAAGACATGCTGATCATTATCATTAAAAATAAAATCCTTTTCATAACTTTCTAAATTAGTTTATCAGTGCTTATAAAATTTTAAAAATAAAAAACCAATTGTATTTATTCAAAAATTAGGCAACAATTTAACTTTCATTCATAACTCCCAAATCTGCCTTTTATTACATTTTAGAAAACAAAACAGTTAAAGTTCACCACTTTAAATTCGAACTTTTTAATCCAAAATTGGTATTCTTATTTCACTTTTTTTTCTAACTTGCAAATAGTATGCCATACCGTAAATAGCATTTCGATTGTCACAAATATTTAAAAAACCAAAAAAATGAAAAGAGAAAACATATTGACAGGCTCACCTTGGGAAGATAAAATGGGATATTGCAGAGCGGTACGCATTGGAAACATTATTGAAGTTTCCGGAACCGTGGCTCTAGTAGATGGCGAAAAAGTAAAAGCTACTGATGCGTATGCACAAACAATGAACATAATGGAACTCGTAAAAGTAGTTCTAGAAGACTTGAAAGTTAGCATGGAAGACGTTATAAGAACCCGTATATTTACGACAGATATAACCACATTTGAAGATGTAGCCAAAGCGCATGCTCATTTTTTTAAAGATATAAAACCCGCTACCGGTTTCTATGAAATCAGTAAACTAGTAGCTCCTGAATATTTAGTAGAAATTGAATTTACCGCAATAGCCACCGAAAAATCATTAATTCAAAAAGGATTATAATACTTTTGTCAAAATACTTTGCCGCCTTTTACTAATGATTCTAGAAAAAACCAAAAAAACTTCTTCGCTTCTATTCCAATGGATTTTTATCTGTAGCATAGTAGGCGTTTTATCTGGATCGGCATCTGCATTTTTTCTTGTCGCTTTAGAATGGGTTACGCAAATCAGAGAAAACAACATTTGGATTATTTGGCTTTTGCCAATAGGCGGCTTATTAATAGGATTAGGATATCATTACTGGGGAGAATCAGTCGTTAAGGGGAATAATTTATTATTGGAAGAATACGAAAACCCAAAACAAATTATTCCATTAAAAATGGCTCCTTTGGTCCTTATAGGCACATTACTAACGCATCTTTTTGGCGGGTCGGCGGGTCGAGAAGGAACTGCAGTACAAATGGGCGGCGCCATTGCAGATCAGTTTACAAAGCTATTTCAACTCGATTCTTCCGAAAGAAAAACAATACTCATTCTAGGAATCAGTGCGGGATTCGCCTCCATTTTTGGGACACCTTTGGCAGGAGCACTATTCGCTTTAGAAGTTGTTTATTTCAGTAAAATCAATCTAAAAAGCGTCTTATTGTCTTTTCTAGTTGCTTACATAGCCTATTTTACGGTAGCATTGTGGCAGGTGCAACACACCCATTATGCTATTCCTTTTGTGCCAGCAATAACCGTTATCAATTTATTTTGGGTAGTGCTTGTGAGTATTCTATTTGGCTTAGCCGCCATGCTTTTTTCCAGAAGCACACACTTATGGAGTCACTTGTTCTCAAAAACAATATCCTTTCCTCCTCTTCGTCCCTGTGTAGGAGGAATTATTTTAGCTGTAGCATTATTTTTTATTGGAACAACAAAATTTGCAGGTTTAGGAATTCCCGTTATCGTTGATGCTTTTACAATTCCTAATGCTCCATCCGACTTCCTGCTTAAAATATTATTTACCGGTTTTACATTAGGCGCTGGCTTTAAAGGTGGTGAAGTCACTCCATTGTTCTTTGTTGGCGCCACTTTGGGAAGCGCCTTATCACTGCTAGTTCCCTTACCAATAGCACTTTTAGCAGGAATGGGATTTGTAGCTGTTTTTTCGGGAGCAACTCACACGCCTATTGCCTGTACCGTAATGGGATTGGAACTTTTTGGGATTGAAAGTGGTCTTTTCATTGGACTTGCTTGCGGAATTGCTTATTTTAGTTCGGGTTCCATGGGGATTTATAAAGCCCAAATAGTTAGGGGAGCAAAATACTACGTATACCAAAAATTGAAAAGAAAAAAAACAGACTTTTTATAACCTTCTAAAAGTTTGTTAATTGTATAAATGATTTCAACTTTACATTAAAAAAATGTAATTTCGCAGACTATGAATATACAAGACATTGAAGCGATACAGTTGTTATTAGCAACTCCAAAAAAAATTGCCATAATCCCACACCGAGGTCCTGACGGAGACGCCATGGGTTCTACGCTGGGTTTATACCATTTTTTATTAAAAAACAAACACCATCCAGTGGTGGTTTCTCCTAATGAATTTCCAGATTTTCTGGCTTGGATGCCGGGATCTGAAACTGTTAAAATATTCGAAAAAGACAAACAAAACTGCACAAAAATTCTTGAAGATGCAGAACTTATTTTTACATTAGACTTTAATGCTTTGCATCGTACCGGTGAGATGGAACACGTGTTAGCCAAACTAAAAGCCCCTTTTGTGATGATAGACCATCATCAAAAGCCAGATGATTATGCCATTGTGACCTACTCAGACACCTCTTTTGGTTCTACTTGCGAAATGCTGTATAACTTTATTTTATTTCTTGGCAAAAAACAAGATATAGATAAAACTATTGGAACCTGTATTTACACTGGAATCCTTACGGATTCTGGTTCTTTTCGTTTCCCAAAAACAACCGGAACAACGCATAGAATTGTAGCTGAATTAATTGATTTAGGCGTCGAAAATACTGAAATTCCAAGTTTATTATTTGACAATAGTTCCTATGGGCGTTTACAAATATTAGGTCGAGCACTTCAAAACATGATTATCCTGCCGGAACATAAAACCGCCTACACCACTTTGACGCAGGAGGAATTGAATTCCTTTGATTATGTTAAAGGCGATACGGAAGGAATTGTGAATTATGGCTTAAGCATCAAAGGAATCCTTTTTACAGCTATATTTATAGAAAATAAAGAAGAGAAAATAATCAAAATTTCATTTCGTTCCCAAGGTGATTTTGATGTCAATCAATTTGCAAGAGATTATTTTAACGGAGGAGGACATCGCAATGCTGCGGGAGGGAAATCATCCGATACGATGGAAGAAACCAAAAAGAAATTTGAAGATTTGATAACAAAATTAAGCATCTAATCCTATGAAAAATAGCACGCGAATAGCCGTTGTATTTTTTTTATTTCTTCTAATTTCCAGTTGCAAACAGCATCAAGAAGCCAGAAGACCAATCTCTCAGGCTTCTGGGAGTTTCATGAAAAAATCTATTGCCCGCAACAAAAAACTGGTTTCTACTGAGGAAAGCCAAATTCAGAATCTAATCAAGAGCAATCCTAATGTAGTGTACTTGGCCTCCAAAAAAGGATACTGGTACTCCTATGTAACACGAAATACTACTGATACGCTTACACCAAAAAAAGGAGATGTGGCCTTCTTTGATTACGAAATCAAAGATTTAAAAGGAACCATTTTTTATTCGGAGTTAGAATTAAGACCTCAAACGTACTATGTGGACAAACAAAATATCATGATGGGCTTGCGTGACGGTATTAAGTTGATGCGTAAAAACGAAAAAGTAACCTTCCTTTTTCCGTCCAATATGGCGTATGGATACCATGGTGATGATAAAAAAATTGGCACCAACCAACCTATAATTTGTACCGTTACACTTCGTGATTTTAAATCGGAAGTAGTGTATAAAAAAGAAAGTCAATTAAAGGTATCAACGCCCACAGTTGCACCACCAATAAAGAAAGAAGCACCCGCTTTGAGTAAACCTCAAGACACTTTAACTCCACAAAATTAAATTTAGAAATGAAAAAAAAGATCCTATTCGTATTCCTAGTAATCGCCTCCTTTTATTCTTGCAAAGAAGAACACAGCAATCTGCCAGATGGCTTGTATGCTAAAATTGAAACTAATAAAGGAGACATCATCGTTCAATTAGACTTCGAAAAAGCGCCAATTACGGTCGCTAATTTTGTGGCCTTAGCCGAAGGAAAAAATGAATTTGTAACCAATGAAAACCTTAAAAACAAACCTTTTTTTGACGGTTTGAAATTCCACAGAGTGATCAAAGATTTCATGATACAAACCGGAGATCCATTAGGAACAGGATCTGGAGATACAGGATATAAATTTAAAGATGAATTCTCAGATTTAAAGTTTGATAACGCTGGTGTTTTGGCTATGGCCAATAACGGACCGATGACCAACAGCAGTCAATTTTTCATCACGCATCTTGCAACACCTTGGTTGGATGGCAAGCATACTATTTTTGGTCATGTAGTTGAAAAAGGAATCGACGTAGTCAACAAAATTGAACAAAACGATTACATCAATAAAGTAACCATTATTCGAAATGGCGAAAATGCAAAGAAATTCAACGCTGCAAAAATATTCAATGATTACTTTGCCGTTGAATCTGAAAACCAAAAGAAAAAAGCAGTTATTGATGCTGAAAACAAAAGAGTG
Source organism: Flavobacterium sp. CG_9.1 (assembly GCF_015751645.1). Lineage (NCBI taxonomy): Bacteria > Pseudomonadati > Bacteroidota > Flavobacteriia > Flavobacteriales > Flavobacteriaceae > Flavobacterium > Flavobacterium sp. CG_9.1. Next base: position 142,970 of record NZ_JADOVC010000005.1, on the reverse strand, counting down.
TACAACGAAAAATACAAAGTAGTTCGCGAGGAAAAAGTAGCTTATTTTACTGATTTAAAAACCAAAGCAACAAAAACACCTACAGGATTAGAATACGTGATTACCCAAAAAAGTGGTGGAAAAAAACCCGCTAAGGGAAGCAATATATTCATTCACTATTCTGGTTTTCTAGAAGATGGAGAATTATTTGATGCCAGCGTAGAAAATGTTGCTCAAACTTTCGGAAAATACGATGAAAACAGAGCCGCTCAAAACGGATATCAACCCATTCCTTTTCAAGCAGGCAAAAAAGATGGCATGATTCCTGGTTTTATAGAAGGATTGGAGCAATTGTCTCTTGGAGATAAAGCGGTTATTTTTATCCCGTCGCGTTTAGGATATGGAGCAGCTGGAGCTGGAGGCGTAATCCCACCCAATGCTAACATCATTTTTGAAATTGAGTTATTAGAAAAAATGCCCCAATAGTTTTAAACAATAAGCCTTTAAATTAGTACAAAATGAAATTTAAAATTCTGTTTTTATTATTTCTGGGAATGGTCAATGTACATTCTCAAACTGTCAAGAAATCTGTTCCTGCAAAAAAATCAACTACCACAACCAAAGCAGTTGTAAAAGCTCCGGTTAAAGCTCCGGTTGTTATCGAGGGAATCTTTGCCACAATTGCTACGAATAAAGGAGCTATTGTTGTGGAACTAGAATACAAAAAAGCACCTGTAACCGTTGCTAATTTTATTGCTTTGGCAGAAGGTAAAAACACCTTTGTAACGCCAGAAAATCTTAAAGGAAAACCATTTTTTGATGGGTTGAAGTTTCACCGTGTAATCAAAGATTTCATGATTCAGGGAGGAGATCCTTCTGGAAGTGGTTCCGGTGGTCCAGGTTATGCCTTCAAGGACGAATTCACTGATTTAAAGCACAGCAAAGCCGGAATACTGTCTATGGCTAATTCTGGACCAACAACGAATGGAAGCCAATTCTTTATCACACACAAAGCAACACCTTGGCTGGATGGAAAACACACCATTTTTGGACATGTTACTGAAGGAATGAGTGTGGTTAATGCTATTGCGCAAAGCGATGTAATTACAAAGATCACCATTGTGAGAAAAGGGGCATTGTCCAAAAAATTTGATGCTCCAAAAGTATTCGCAGATTATTTCAATAATAAATCCGAAGATCAAAAGAAACAGGATTTAATCAACGCTGAAAATAAAGCGAAACAAGCAGCTATTGAAGTCGAAAACAAAGCAAAACGTGAAGTTGAAGAAGCGGAAGCCAAAAAAGTGTACATGGGAAAATACGGTTCTATAGTCGCCGCCAAAAAAGCCTATTTAGCCACTATAAAAGCAACAGCAACTACTACTCCATCTGGATTAGCATACAAAATAACTGAGAAAGGAACCGGAATAAAACCCGTTAACGGAACAACATTCTATTTCAATTATGCTGGTTACTTTGAGGACGGAACTTTATTTGATAGCAGTTATGAAGAAGTCAATAAAACTTACGGGAAATTTGATGCAAATCGTGCCGCTCAAAACGGATACCAAGCCTTCCCATTTGAAGCAGGAAAAAAAGACGGTATGATTCCCGGATTTATTGAAGGATTAGACAATATGGCTTTTGGTGATAAAGCGGTCGTTTTCATCCCCTCCAATTTAGCGTATGGAGAAAGAGGCGCTGGAGGTGTTATCCCACCAAATACCATGCTTATTTTCGAATTGGAAATGCTGGAAAAACAACCCGCTCCAAAACAATAGAGCACAAACATAAATCCTAAAAAAACCCGACAGACTTCAAAAGCTGTCGGGTTTTTTTTTACCATTCGATGGAAATGTCTTTAAAATAAAGATTAAAAGGTACTTTATTTCTTTCCAAATTTCCAATCAAATTCGTCCTTTTGATTGATAATAGCGCCAATCTCAAATTTCACAACCTCATCAAATTCCGTTTGAAAAATAATCCAGTTTTCTTCATTGAAGTAGTTCTCAAATGTATCAAACTCTTCCTGAGTGAACTTAGTAATGCCCTTAAGAGCTAAATCTTTTTTGACTTCACTAATTTTTCTGTTGATCATTTTAAATCCAAACAATTCCAGCTCTGGACTCGAACCTACGATATAACCCAATTTAAATTCTTCTTCAACATAGAAAGTCAAACGCATTTTTAGCTTGTTATAAGCAAAAATCACATTGTTATCTTCGTCCTTGTAATTGCGATCTGGCTTGCCGTATAGTGCCGTCACATCATTTTGTTTCATTCCGAAAATGAGTTTCTCAATTCCGTTTTTTGGGATTATTTTCATTTGTAGCTGATTATTATTTATTCGTTAATGGTCCTAAGCACGCGCCGCTTTATGCTTTCGCCAAATTTGGAATCGCACCAAGTACCTATTGTTTTCTCAGCTTGCAAAGTTCGGAAAGATTTTTACAAAGTCGACTACTTTTTGCAACTAAAAGTTAGCACAAAACGAGATCATCTTCCACCAAATCAATATTAAACGAGGAACAATCTGCAATAAAACAGCAACAGCCGATGAAATAGCTAGCAGCCAAGGATTGGTTGGGTTCATCCCGACGAACGAACAATGAATTCGGAGTGGAATACTCCATCCTAAGGATTGAAATCCTTTGCACGTCGTCAACACTTCTGATCTTCGAGGCAAAGTATCCAAAGCCCAGATAGCCATCTGAGTTTAGCTGTAATTGTGTCTTTTCTTGCGTTTAATTTAACTTAATCGAAAACCGATATAACTTCGTTACTGCAAGTGACAAGAAAACAAAAGTCTCTAGAATACTACCTATTGAATGCAAAAATAAATGATGAAAATTAAATTTAAATCACTAACTTTCATATACTTATATTTATTTTGGAATAGTAAAATTTAGATTGATTTTCTTTGAATTAAATACTGTTATACCATGAAAATTTCTTTAGAAAAAAAAATAATAATTGGTTTCATCCTTAATTTATTTGTTGTTTTTGCAATAGCTTGGGTTTTTATCTTGAGAATTGACAAAAAACGAGATCAATCATTAGACAATTCAATGAATTGGATTGAAATCTCACTAATTATTCTTTCTATCATTTTGTTAACCGTCGTCTATTTTATTATACGCGCTCAACTTCGAGCTAAAGATATTTCCCAAAAATTACTTTCAGAAAATAAGCAATTACTTCAATCCATAATTGATAATACTTCGAGTCCTATATTCATAAAAAAAATAAATGGAGAATATTTGTTAATCAACAAAGAGTTTGAGTCCTTATTTAAAATTTCAAATGAAGAAATAGCAGGCAAAACAGATGAAGATTTTCTGGCACCGCTTACTGCGAACGCCTATCGAAATTCGGATTTTGAAGTCGTTAAAGCTTTGAAAGAATTAAAAACAGAGGAATCAATTCAGCAAGCAGATGGCGAGCACACTTATATCGCAGTCAAATTTCCTATTTATGATGCCACCAAAAGAATATATGCCATAGGAGGCATTTTTACCGATATTTCCGAAAGAAAAAAGCTAGAAGAATCATCTAAAGCTGCGGACAAATTCTTCATGATGTCCGTAGAAATGATGATTATTTCAACGCTGCAAAAATTCATAAAAGTTAATCCGTCGGTTAGTAGAATTTTAGGATATTCGGAAGAAGAGCTTTTAAGCAAAAACTTTTTGGAATTTACCCATCCTGATGATCTTGAAATTACGCACAAAGAAGTTGCTAAACTTAAAACAGGAGCTTCTTCTATCAAGTTTGAAAACAGATACATTTGCAAAGACGGCAGCATAAAGTGGTTGGCTTGGTCCGTTTTTCCGGATGTTAAAAACGAATTGTTATACGCTGTTGCTAGTGACATTACAAATAAAAAAGAAATTGAAAATGCGTTAAGTGTTTCTAATATGTTTTTTTACATGTCATTTGATATGTTTGTAGTGATCAAAGACCTCAAATTTATAAAAGTTAATCCAGCCTTTACACGGATTCTTGGCTATGACCAAAATGAAATTATTAACCGATCCATTTTAGAATTTTTACATCCTGATGATTCAAAAATGGTTACAAATGCAATTAAAAATTTACAAATTAGCGATTCTGTTATTAGTTATAGAGTTCGAGAACGCATTAAAGATGGCACTTATAAATTACTAGATTGGACCATGACAATTGATATCCAAACAGGAGTCCTATATGCGGTTGCGAGAGATATTACAAAATTAATTAAAAATGAAGAATCTCTAAAAATATCGAATATGTTTTTCAATATGGCATTCGATATTCTAACGGTTGCCAAAGACGGGCATTTCATCAAAATCAATGAGGCCTTCACTAAAACCCTTGGATACAGTCAAGAGGAAATGGATAAAATAAAATTCATAGATTTAATTCATCCTGACGACAGACAAATGGCCACCGAAGTACTTGAAAAACATTACAAAGGAGAATCTATTGTGAATTTCAGGACCCGTTTTTTATGTAAAGATGGGACCTATAAATGGCTAGATTGGAACAGCAACATGGATGTTGAGAATGGAGTGTTTTATTCGGTTGGAAGAAACGTTACAAAACTTGTCCAATTAGAAAACGAGCAACAAGTCGCCATTAATGATCTTTATGAAAATGAAGAAAAACTGAGACTAATTGTCGAAAATATTAGTGAGGGAATTATTGTAGCAAATGCCGATAAAAAAATCATCATGGCCAACAACATGGCCAATGAAATTTTTGGAATTGAAGAGGACGACAAAATATCACCTAATTTGAGTAATCACTTTGAATTGTATTTTCCAGATGAGAAAACGATTTTTCCTTCTCAAAATTTACCCATGGAACGGGCACTAAATGGAGAGGTGACAACGGATATCGAAATCATACTTTGGAATCCCATTGCACAGGAAAAGAAACGAGTGCTCATCAGTGGCAGACCATTGGTAGATCAAAATAACACTGTAGTTGCTGCTGTTGTCACTATAAAAGACATTAGCAAATACAAACAGATGGAGCAAGAGTTAAAAGAAACAGAATCAAAATACCGACAATTAATTGGATACCGCAAAGGCGGAAGTGACACTATGATTTAAGTCTTACAATGACTCTGCCTATTACTAACTGTCGCATGACAAGGTACTTTTCAGTTTTGCTTTAACATCTAAAAACCATTCTTCTTTTAAGATACTCAAAACAATAGTGTCCCGTCGCAATTCGCTTCCTAAGGTTGGCATGTGATTTCTCAAAACACTTTCTACTTTACAACCTATGCTCTTCATGGCTGCAATACTTCGTTGATTGTTATTATCCGCGCGGAATTCTACTCGTTCTACACCTAAGTTCTCGAATGCAAACTGTAACAACAAGAATTTACAATGTTTGTTTAAACCCGTTCCTCGGAATGCTTTTCCGTACCAAGTATAGCCTAACTGAAGGGTTTTGAATGACAGATCAATATCATAAAAACGAGTACTCCCAGCATATTTCCCTGATTTTTTGTCGAAAACTATAAAGGGAAATTCTGTACCATTTTCTCTTGCTTTCAAAGCAATTTGAATGTAGTTTTCTAGATTATCTTTTCCATTTGCACGAATTAACGAGTACTGCCAAGTTTCTGGCTCATTCATGGAAATTTCTAATAAATTATCCACATCTGATTTTTGTAATGGCCGTAACAAAACGACTTCATCCTCAAGAATTACCTCTTCTGAAAAATTAAAATTCATATACTATCCAATTAATTATAAAGCAACCAACTGCATCAAATATAAACTATAAAGTTCGCTTTCTAAGAATTATTTAGCGGACCTATTTCAATTTTAGAAACTACTCCTTTAACAAAAATCGAAAATATACTTCAAATTTAAAATGATAAATCAAATGCTTCTCCTTAATGAGTTTATTACTATTATTTCTTACTTTAGTTCTTTGAAATAATAAATTCGTTTGTTCGAAAAAATAACGCCAAACCTAAATTCTAAACATGAAATCAATCCAATCACTCCTGCTCTATTTCTTGCTTTGTTGTACCTGCTCTTCTTATTCTCAAAACCAAAAACCGAAAGAATTTAAAGTAGAATTTGAAAAATTTACCTTAGATAACGGATTACAAGTCATCTTACACCTCGATAGATCAGATCCAGTTGTGGCTGTTGCTTTGACAAGCCACGTAGGTTCTGCGAGAGAAAAAGCGGGCCGAACCGGATTTGCTCATTTATTTGAACACTTACTTTTCTTGGAATCAGAGAATTTAGGCAAAGGAGGTCTTGATAAAATGAGTGCGCGTATTGGTGGTGCTGGAGCAAATGGTTCAACTAGTAGAGATCGTACTAATTATTTTCAAACCGTTCCTAAAGATGCATTAGAAAAAATGATTTGGGCTGAAGCAGATAAATTAGGCTATTTTATCAACACGGTTACAGAACCAGTTCTATCAAAAGAAAAACAGGTCGTTAAAAATGAAAAAAGACAGAGTTATGATAATAGACCTTACGGACATACCTTTTCTGTAATATCTAAAAATTTATACCCGTCAACGCATCCCTATAACTGGGATGTTATTGGTTCATTAGAAGACCTACAAAATGCTACTCTTGAAGATGTAAAAAGTTTTTACAATCGCTGGTATGTTCCTAATAATGTTACGTTGACTATTGCCGGAGATTTTGATGTTAAGCAAACTAAAGCGTGGGTTGAAAAATATTTTGGAGAAATAAAACGTGGCGAAGCAATTCCTAAAATGGAAAAACAGCCTGTGACACTGACCGAAACTAAGAAACTTTATTATGAGGATAATTTTGCAAAGGTGCCACAACTCACATTGACTTGGCCATCTGTTTACGAGTACCATCCTGATAGTTATGCCTTAGAAGTGCTGGCCAGTTATCTTTCAAAAGGTAAAAAAGCGCCTTTGTACAAAATTCTTGTTGAAGATAAAAAATTAACAGATGCCGCTGATGTCTTTCAATATAATTCAGAAATAGCCGGTCAGTACATGTTAAGTGTTACTGCATTTGAAAAAGTAAACCTGAATGAAGTTATGAACGGCGTCAACGAAGCTTTTAAAAACTTTGAAACGGAAGGGATTTCACAACAAGATTTAGACCGCATTAAAGCGGGACAAGAAACCGCTTTCTACACTAATTTGTCCAGTGTATTGGGAAAAGGATTTCAACTGGCACAATATGAAATTTTCGCGGGAACACCAGAGTATATTAACCAAGATGTGAAAAAAATTCTGGCAGTGTCTACTGAAGACGTGATGCGGGTATATCAAAAGTACATCAAAGGAAAACAGTATGTAGCCACTAGTTTTGTTCCAAAAGGAGAATCAACTTTAATCTTAAATGGTTCTACATTAGCCGCTGTAGTAGAGGAAAAAATAGTTGAAGGAAAGGAAGATTCCTTCGATGCTAGCATTGCGGCAACGTATGAAAAAACACCTTCTAAATTTGATAGAACTAAGGAACCCTCTTATGGTGAAAGCCCTGATGTGAAGTTACCTTTAGTTTGGAAAAGTAAGTTATCATCTGGACTAAACGTTTTGGGAATTGAAAACCAAGAAGTACCTCTCGTACAATTTCAGTTGCAAATAAAGGGAGGAATGCTCCTAGAAGAAAGTGATAAAATAGGAGTTTCGAATATGCTGGCTCAAATGATGACTAAAGGGACCAAAAACAAAACACCAGAACAATTGGAAAATGCTATCGAAAGTCTTGGAGCCACAATTAACGCCTACGCAACAGACGAAGCAATTTTTATCTCGGTAACTACACTGGCAAAGAATTACAACGCTACTATGGCGTTAGTTCAAGAAATAATAGTACAACCGCGCTGGGACGCAAAAGAATTTGAATTAATCAAGCAAAGTACTTTAAGCCAGATTTTACAACAGAAAGCAGATCCTAATAGCATCGCCAAAAATGAATTCAAAAAATTAATTTATGGAAATGAATCTATTTTAGCGTATAATCGTATTGGAACTGATAGCACGATTAATAAAATTACGCTAGAGGATTTGAAAAATTATTACGCTAAAAACATTGCTCCTTCTGTCACTAATTTTCAGATTGTAGGTGCTATTTCAAAAACGAATGTTATTAATTCTTTAACTTCTTTAAATAGAGAGTGGAAATCTAAAAATATTACTTTTCCAAAAATTACAATTGGAAATACAATCACCACCTCAAAAATTTATTTTTATGATGTTCCAGGGGCAAAACAATCCGTAATCCGAATTGGTTATCCTGCACTTGCCGCCACTGATACAAATTTTTATCCAGCCCAAATAATGAATTATCGCTTAGGTGGTGGTAGTTTTGCGTCCCAGCTTACACAGCAATTACGAGAGGGAAAAGGATATACTTATGGCATAAGCTCCTCCTTTACTGGCTCTACTAATAAAGGGCCATTCCTTATTTCTAGTGGTGTTAGATCAAATGTTACCTTTGAATCTGTGAATTTGATCAAGGAAATCTTGCAGCAGTACGGAAAAAATTTTAGCGAGAATGACCTTGAAGTAACCAAAGGATATTTAATAAAGAGCAATGCTAGAGCATTTGAAACGTTGTCATCAAAACTAGAAATGCTTTATGATATTAGCAACTATAATTACGCTGATGACTATGCAAAACAACAGGAAAACATTGTGAAAAATAGCACAGTGGATAGTATAAAAAAGCTTTCAGAAAACTATTTGAATCCTGATAAAATGATCTATTTAGTAGTAGGAGATGCGGAGACACAGTTAAAAAAGTTATCTCAAATTGGTTTTGGAGAGCCTATTCTTTTGAATAAAACGGAAACAAAATAATGCTCCGTTTGCTGATATTATAGTTGGTTCGAATTACAGATCGTAATTAGCCCAGATCGAAGTGAAAAGCCCAGACTACAAAAAAACAATTTTTTCTTGTCCTGAAAGAGCGACCAACGGGAGCTCCTTTCAGGACATAGAAAAATGTTTATTTAAGGGAGGACTTGAAGCGTAGTGCTGGATTAGCTTCTAAAAAAACTACTCGGCCATTTCATCATAGCGCTGTGGGACTTGAGGATCATACAGGGCGCACTTGAATTCCTCCATTATGTTTACCAAGGCATCCATGGTCTTGCCTTCGGTACCATAACAATCAATTTTTATACTTTGCGGCGTGGTTCTAATGTGAAATGCACCTACCCCAGTGTTATTTTTCCAACTTTTATCGTCGACTTTTTCCCATTTTGAGAAAACCGATGCAATTCTATTCAAAATGACTTGAACAGGAAGTTCTTCTAATCCCTCAATGTGAGCCTGTTCTTCGATAATAGCTTCATACACTTCATGATGGTTTAAATAAATTCCCTCAAGATATTTCCAAAAAAGTAATTCGTACATTTTAAAATAGTGAATATTGAATAGGAAAAGATTAAAAAATCAGCACTAATTCAATGGGTTAATTAATATTCGAAAGTTCCATATTCGCTGGTAATCGTCAGTTTTTTAACGTCAGATTCCGTTACTCTACCTACAATTTGCGCATCAACATTAAATGATTTTGAAATTGCAATAATAGTATCAGCAATATCTTCTGGAACATAAATTTCCATTCTGTGTCCACAATTAAAAACTTGATACATTTCTTTCCAGTCCGTTTTGGATTGTTCTTGTATCAATTGAAACAATGGTGGCACTGGAAATAAATTATCTTTTATAATGTGTAAGTTTTCTATAAAATGCAAAATTTTTGTTTGCGCTCCCCCACTACAATGCACCATTCCGTGAATTTCAGTAGAAGTATAAATATCTAAAATTTTCTTGATAATTGGCGCGTAGGTTCTGGTTGGCGAAAGCACTAATTGTCCTGCATCTATTGGTGAATTTTCAACGGCATCAGTCAATTTTACTTGTCCAGAATAGATTAATTCCTCAGGCACTGCTGGATCAAAACTTTCTGGATATTTAGTTGCCAGGTACTTCCCAAAGACATCATGACGTGCCGATGTCAAGCCGTTGCTTCCCATTCCGCCATTATAGCTTTTCTCATACGTAGCTTGACCAAAAGAAGCCAATCCTACTATTACGTCTCCTGCTTTAATGTTAGCATTGTCAATTACTTTGCTTCGTTTCATGCGAGCTGTAACTGTTGAATCAACAATTATAGTTCGAACAATATCACCTACATCTGCGGTTTCACCCCCTGTGGAATGTATGGATACCCCAAAAGAGTCTAATTCCTTGATTAATTCTTCGGTTCCGTTTATAATTGCTGAAATTACTTCGGCAGTAATTAGATTTTTGTTTCGTCCAATAGTGGATGAAAGCAAAATATTATCTGTAGCACCTACACATAGTAGGTCATCAATATTCATGATTAAGGCATCTTGAGCAATGCCTTTCCAAACTGAAATATCGCCAGTCTCTTTCCAATATAAGTATGCCAAAGAGGATTTTGTTCCCGCTCCATCCGCATGCATTACAAGACAATAATCATCATCTTGAGTTAGATAATCTGGAACGATTTTACAAAAAGCTTGCGGAAATAACCCTTTATCAATGTTTTTTATTGCGTTGTGTACGTCCTCTTTGGATGCCGAAACACCGCGAAGAGCATATCTTTTTGAAGTATCTGAACTCATGTAGTATAGTTGTGAAGCCTGCTTTTAGGCTGCTAGTTGTGCGGCAAAGATAATTATTTTTTTTCGGTTTTGTCTATTGTCCTTGTTGAAGAGTTTAGTTCAAATTTAGCGGTAACTGTTGCATAAAAAAATACCCAATTCGCTAGAAATGGGTGTTTTTTTTTGATTCATTGCTATCATTCCCAATCTGGCATACTAGCATTGGTAAATAAAATTACTCTTGAAACTCCTGTATTATTGATAGATGGAGTATATTTCACAATGTTTTTAGCAGATATACCATCATTGGAAGTATTCGTGACAATTAACTCTGCTTCATTAGGTGAATACCTTACATCTAAATCTAACGTTCCTGCTGGTTTTTCTAAACCTGCCTCACTAATTAAATTAGTACTAAAAACATACTGAAACACTCTTGTATCTAATTGCCTGTAGTTAGCATCCTCATAACCAGAAACATCTCTTGTGAAAATTAATTTCTGACTGTTTACGGTAAAATTCAAACCTCCAATGGCACCAGAAGTTCCAGAGATAATTTGATTAGTGACGGTTCCTGCTGCATTGATCAAATATATTTCAGCATTATAACCGTTAGCATCATTTACTTTTAATGCAATTTTTGCTCCATCATTGCTCCAATCACATTCTGATATAAATTTACCATTTGGAGTTTGATAAATTTTAGTCAAACCACTACCATCGTTATTAATTCGATATAATTTGTCAAAATAAGGATAGATAATCTGACTTCCAGAGGCATTCCAAGAAAAATTTATAAAATCTGAATTGAATCCAGAAATAGGAACTGAGTTCGTTACTTTAAAAATTCCAGAGCCATCCGGATTCATTGTGTAAATATGATTTTGTGCACCACTTGCTCTTATAAATGCAATTTTTTTAACTTGATTATTTTTTCTTGGCCGCCAACTATTTACACTCGAACTAGTTAATTGCAATTGACCTCCCTTCTCATCTCCTGAATAAATAACATAATTATTAGTTTCATTCTTAACAAACAAAAATCTTGCGTTTGGAAAAGCAATAGTCGTAAAAGTTCGAACAGCACTTAAAACCGGTGGATTTATTCCGTCCGAAACTGAAACCTGCCAATAATACTTGGTGCTGTAAGACAACCCTTTTAATGTGTAATTGGTTTTAGAAATATCTGAATAAGTCACAATATCATTACTATTGTCCTTTCTCACAGTAATTGTATATTTTAAACTGTCTTTTTCAGTATCTGTAGCTGTCCACGTCAAATTTAATTCTAAAGCTTGATCAATAGCATTATCGGGAGGAGAAACTAAAACTGGAGTAGTTGGAGGTTTGTTATTCGTCGTTGATAATTTTAATTCAAAAACTAAATTGGTCGCTTTACCAGTATTTACAGTAGCAGCCTCAAATTTAGTAATATATCCATCTTTTTGAGCTTCAAAAGAATAATCTCCTACTTTTACATTATTTACAACAAACTTTCCCTCTTCATCTGTAAAGACTATACTTGAATTTGGGTTAGAAAAAACTTTGACATTTGCTAAAGGCTTAAAATCTATTGCACTCACGACTTTACCCTCAACAGTACCAAATTCTTCTCCAGCAAAATTTTCTTCGCTACAGGAGAAAACTGTAACTAGCAACAAGACCAAACTAATTTTAAGATAAATATTTTTCATCAGGATAGAATTAATATTATTAATGAGCTATGATTATTTCATCAGGGCATTAGTCATGCCTTTGGCATCTATGGATTTATTTTTGTTTAAAAAATAGAAGGTTAATCCTAAACCAAAACGATAATAGTAATCATCTCGCACTCCTCTTTTTATATAGTCGATATTATCGCTAAAATTGAGATTATGCTCTCCATACAATTTAATTCCTATATTATCGGAAGCCATATACTCGAGCCCAATACCATATTGCACTTTACCATGAATATTTTCAGAAATTTTACTCATTCCTAAACCAGCGCCCGCAAAAACAAAAGGAGTAAGCCTGTCTTTTGGCAATAATATATATTCACCATTCAAATCAAATGTAAGGTAACCTGCATCCAATAAATTTTTGTTTGCTAAACTAAAAATATTTGTAGAAACGCTCAGATTAAAACTTGGTGCTACAAAGTATTTTAATCCACCTCTGACCATTGGCCTTAATTCTGGGTTGCTGTAATCTCCATCCATCAGAGTCGTTCCCCCTACAATTTCCAAAGCAAGTTTAGCCCTTCTTTCTTTTAAATTTCTTCCAAATATTGCGGTAACGTCTGCTTCTTCATTTTCCTTTGCATAGTTTTTTAAGACGATATCTACTTCAGGCTGAGGAATAGCAGCTTCCCAAATTCTATCTTTTATTCCCTCCAAAACAAGGGTTGAAACTGCTTTTTCGATTGCTTCTGTCACCGCCATTTGAACAGGCTCATTGGTTGTATAGCCCGTCTCTACCTCTAATAATCTTTTAAAATTCACATATTTAAAAAGACTTTGATCAATGGCTTGAGAAAGTATTGTTTTTGAGATGTAAACAGATTTTAATATTTTACCATTTGCAGTTGATATCATTCGAAGATATATAGTAACGCGGTCCTGTCTGTACTTAATAGAGCCACCCGTACCGAAGTAACGTGCGCCAAAACCACCAGTAATAATATTAGAATCGTATGAAATAATCCCTCCTTCAAGTAATATTCCGGCATAAAGCAGTGGCGTAATTTGAGGCACATTAGGATCCGCATCTTTTGAATATTCCTGTCTTGTAGAGCGAATAAGATTTCGTTCCTGTAGCAAATTTCCAATATTTTCTCGTTCAATAGGAATGAACCACTTTGAATCCTCTAATGCCTTAATTAAAATAGAAGTGGCTCCTTGGGTTACAGCTGTACTAAAATTACTTCCGTTTTCTGATGCTTTGTATTGACCTGTTTGATCTCTAAATTTATAGAGTCCTACTACAATTTGTTCTTTAGCCTTAGGAAGCTGTTTTAAAAGTGTAGTTGCTGGAGTACCTTCTCCAATAACAGCTTTTTCTATTCCAGTAGGCTGATTGTAATAAGCACCACAACTAGAGATTAAAAAAAAAATTAGCAAAGGTAAGTAGGTGTATAATCTCATATTATCGATTTGGAATGATTACTTGAGTTGTTTCTCCTGTTTTTGTATCTAAAATATCTACTGTTAAACCTCCCGAAGAAGGATAAACTTCAACGGATAAGCTGCCGAAAGTATAGGAGCCTATTTTAATACCATCACTACCAAATTGTTGTCTAAACAACGAACTTGAAATTTGACTTAAAAGCAAAGAATTTAAACTCGAAGTAAAGCGCTCCAATTCCGTTTGTTCCACCTGAGAGATCGTTTTATCTGTGAATTTATTTTGTGACTCCGCAGAGCTTGCCAGCCACTGATAGTTGAAAGTATCTCCTCCAAAAGCTGGATTCTTAGGTTTGTAAATCAAGCCTTGTGCATTTGCTGATTGAACGGCAAGTAAGAAAATCGTAAAAGAAATTAAAAGCTTCATAGGTTAAATGATAAAATTAATACTGAGTAAAATATTTCGTTTGCTTTTCTAAATTCTTAAGGTGCAAATAAGTTGCATAAATAGACTGTTCAGCCATTTCATTTAGATATTCTTCATCCGGTCTAGTTAAAAACTCATATATTATTTCATTTTCAATACTTATAATTATTTTAGTATTTCTAGAGAAAGTAAATTCCTCGTTCAAATTGACAATTTTTATCGAATTGATTTTATATTCATTGTATAAATAATAAAATAAATCGTAAAAATCTTTTCCAACCCTAGTCTTTGTGTCATCTGAAATAATTCCTGTTAGTTCAAATGCATCAGAAGGAATAATTGTTATTTTATCTTTTTTTTTTCATCCCCTAGCACAACTCTATCTTTTCCTATTAATTGTTTATTTTCATTATAGAAGAGCAGTAAAACTATAACCTCATCCTCAGTTCCCAAATTGACTGTAGAAGTTGATAAATTTTTATTTTCACTTGGATTTAAAGAAAACAACCCTTCTTGAATATTATTAGAGAGGTTAATATTTGATTTATTTTTTTTAATAACTGACAATTTATATGACAAACTTTGAACTATATCTGATAAATTTTCAGCTGTACCTGTTATTTTAATATTCTGCTCACTTTGTTCAACTTCAATTTTAGCTATCACTACAGTATTAGTCGTCTGAGAATAGGACATTTCAGAAAGCAAAACTAAAATAAGAAAAGACAAAAATTTCATTGAAGTTTTCATTGCTTAGAACTGTTTATTATTATTACGGAGGCTCCAGTTCCAGATTGAATAACCTTCATATCTCTTGAAATGGAATTTGAACCAAAATTTTGAATATTTTGATTATTCCCTTTCTGAATTAATTCCATTGTCACATCGTATTTTGTATATAATGCAAAATCGTGGATTTTATTATTATTACCAAGCTGAATCACTTTTTGGTTTAGCGAATTAGCCTGTTTATCGAGTAAAACTTCATTATTATTTCCTTTTTGCACAACGGAAATATCAATGATTTTACTCTTGAGGTACGAATTAACACTATTGTAATTCCCTATTTGTTGAATTTGAACGTTACTGCCCATTAGTTGAAGATTTAAAGAGGCACGAGAGTTAACAATATGAGAATTAGAACTAATGTATAAAGTAGCTTCTTTTTTATCCAACAATGAAATATTATTATCATCATCATATTTATAATTTACAGGTTCTCCCTGAGCTAAAACAAGCTGGAAAAAAAATAAACAAAGAATGATATTTAAAGATATAGATTTCATGATCTTATTTTTATAATAAAAAAGATGGGACAGCTGTAATGAGCTGTCCCTATCTTAAGGCTTACTTATTAGTTAGCTTGATTTACATTAGCCACATTAGAATTTCCTTGTTGTGCAGTATTATTCATGTTGCCTGAAGTGTTTCCTGTTTGCATAGTGGTCGCTCTATTATTGTTACCTTCCTGCAAAATATTATCAAGATTTCTATATCCCATTTGAGTAGTTGAAGCATCATTATTACGTCCATATTGATAATGATTCGCTACGTTTCTATCAACTATCGTTGCTGCCTTACCAACACTATTTTGGTTAATATCGGAATCATTATTTCTACCACCTTGACTAGTGTACGCTTTATTCCAATTTCCACGTTGCGTTTGAGTAGCTTCATTATAACCATGAGGAGAGAATGGTATTGCAGAAGTTAATGGCACTCCTAAGGTAAAAGTAGCCAATGTAGGAAGCGGATTATTTCCTGAAGTTCCTTGATCTATAGTAGCTTCGTTATCATTTCCTCTTTGTGTCTGAGTAGCTTTGTCATGTCCATCTAAACTTGCAGTTGCCACTACTACCTCATCTTGCCAAATTGTAGCGTCATTTCTATCCCCTCTTTGTGATTGGGTAGCCATGTTGTCCCAATTATTTTGAGAAATATAAGCATAGTTGTCATCCCCTCTTTGGAAGATGTCAGCCATGTTTTTTGCAGATGTATTAATCGAACCTACAAGCATTTGACCCGGATTAACTCCTTGGTATACGTAAGCATCATTGTTGTTCAATTCTTGTTTAACCTTGGAATTCTGAGCGGTACCAATTTGACTAACTTGTGCAAATTGAGAAAATCCAGTTTGGCCTACTGCACTTACATTTGGTCCAGCTACTGGACCTGGTTGAGCATAAGAAATTGCCACTGTACATAGCATCGCGGAGATGCTTAAAACTACTTTTTTCATAATAAATATATTTAATTGGTTGTTAATACAAATTATCATGTAGGTTTTAAAAAAGCGATTTGGGAACCACTCTTACGGTATAATAAATAACAAGATTTTTAGTATTAATACTGAAACCTTATTTGATTATTACATACCAAAGATAGAAAACATTATTAAAAAAAAACAAGTATAAATACTTGTTTTTCATCTGAATAGGTGTTTTTTCGATGAAAAGCAACTCTGTATCGATGAACTACCTTGTAATACAGAAAAAAAATAAGAAAAAAATTATAAATATAGATATTCAAAGAAAAAGAAAAGATCTCCAAATATTTAACGAGAACTATACTATAATAATCTCAAAGTAACGCGCGTAAGAAAGGCTTAGCACAATAGTTTGGTAAAAGAGCATCCTATGCAGCCCAATGCTGAAGGAACATAAACGAAAAGATCTGGAATAAATAAATAGGACCACTCTTTTAGTTAATTCGCTAGCCTTTTCGTCATTGTTTATAAAAATAAAACCGTGCTACACTTCGATTGGTCATATTAAGTTCAGTATTAGCTCTAATTCCAATTTACTGAAGCAAAGTTTTTTTTACAACAGCATAGCAACAATTTTTATCGAGTAATGGATCGCAAAAAAAATGCCTTTCCAAAATGGAAAGGCATATATCCTGTTAAAATTCTTCGCTTATTATTTAGTAAACAACAATTCTCTATATTTAGTCAACGTCCAAATTTCGTTATCAACCAACAACTCTAATTTATCACAGTGATTTCTAATGATTTCAAAATAAGGTTTTACTTTGTTACAATATGCTTCTGCCATTTCCTGCGCATCAGTCAAATTATTAGCACTCTTTCTCTCATTAGTCATCTCTTGTACTTTAGAGTTGATTCCTTCGATATGACCTGAAATTTCTTTTATCAAAACGATTTGTTCTTTGGCAATAGTTTCAAAATCTGTCCCAAAAATATCTTTTAGCCCCTTCACATTTGCAATCAGCGTATTTTGATAACGGATTGCCGTTGGTATAACGTGATTTTTTGAAATATCACCTAGAACGCGACCTTCAATTTGAATTTTCTTGGTATATTCCTCTAATTCAATTTCATATCGAGCTTCTACTTCAATATGATTCATAATATTCAATTCAGAAAACAAGTCTAAAGATTGTTTAGAAATTCTTGCTTTTAAAGCTTCAGGAGTCGTTTTGAAGTTACTCAAACCTCTTTTTGCAGCTTCTACTTCCCATTCTTCACTATAACCGTCTCCTTCAAAAAGGATTTTTTTAGATTGTTTGATGTACTCTCTTAAAACATTGAAGATCGCATCGTCTTTCTTCATGTCTTTGGAATCAATCAAAGCATCAACTTCAACTTTAAAATCTCTAAGTTGTTTTGCAACAATAGCATTCAAAGTGGTCATTGCATTCGAACAGTTCGCCGTAGATCCTACTGCTCTAAACTCAAATTTATTTCCTGTAAAAGCAAATGGTGAAGTTCTATTTCTATCTGTGTTGTCTAAAAGAACGTCTGGAATTTTCCCTACTACGTTTAATTTTAGATCTGTTTTTTCTTCTGGGGATAATTTACCTGTGGTTACTCCTTCTAACTCCGCTAAAACTTTAGTCAATTGCCCCCCAATAAATACGGAGATAATTGCAGGAGGTGCTTCATTAGCTCCTAATCTGTGATCATTGCTTGCGGAGGCAATCGCAGCTCTTAATAAAGACTCATTATCATTTACGGCTTTAATCGTATTAATAAAGAAAGTCAAAAACTGTAAGTTACTCATTGGTGTTTTGCTTGGACTTAACAAGTTTACTCCAGTGTCAGTTGCTAATGACCAGTTATTGTGTTTCCCTGAACCGTTTACTCCTTTAAAAGGTTTTTCATGGAACAACACTTTCAATTCATGACGTTCTGCTACTTTTTGCATTACATCCATCAACAAACAGTTGTGATCAACGGCTAAGTTTGTTTCTTCAAAAATAGGTGCTAACTCAAATTGATTTGGTGCTACTTCATTGTGACGTGTTTTCACTGGAATTCCTAACAACATACATTCTTGCTCTAAATCTCTCATGTAAGTCAAGGCGCGTGTTGGAATTGATCCAAAATAATGATCGTCTAATTGTTGTCCCTTTGCAGAGGTATGCCCTAACAAAGTTCTTCCTGTCATAATAAGGTCAGGGCGTGAATTTGCCAAAGCTCTATCTACTAAGAAATATTCTTGTTCCCAACCTAAAGTGGCGGTAACTTTTTTTACATTTTTATCAAAATATTTACATACTTCAGTGGCTGCGTCGTCCATAACCGTTAAAGCACGTAATAAAGGTGTTTTATAATCCAAAGCCTCTCCTGTATACGAAATAAAAACAGTTGGAATACATAAGGTCGTTCCAAAAATAAACGCTGGAGATGTTGGATCCCAAGCGGTATAGCCTCGCGCTTCGAATGTGTTTCTAATTCCTCCATTTGGAAAACTAGAAGCATCCGGTTCTTGTTGTACTAATTGAGCACCTCCAAACTTTTCTACTGGATCGCTACCGTCATAAGAGGTTTCAAAAAAAGCATCATGTTTCTCTGCTGTAGTTCCTGTAAGAGGTTGAAACCAGTGTGTGTAATGAGTTACTCCTTTAGACAAGGCCCATTCTTTCATACCCATGGCGATATAATCTGCTAATTTTCTGTCTATCTTAGTTCCATGCTGCACTGCATCGCGCACGCCTTTAAAAGCATCAGAAGTTAAAAATTGCTTCATCGCTTTGTCATTAAAGACATTAGCACCAAATATCGTTGATTTTCTATCTGATTCTTCAAATTTAACTGGCTTTCTAGTCGATGCTTCTCTCAAAGCTTGAAAACGTAATGTTGACATAAAAATTGATTTTAATTAATTAGACCCCTACTATTTTGATGCAAATATAATTTAATTATTACTTTTATAAAATTTTACCTCTTATTTTTATGGGTAAAAGCTCTAAATTTATTAAATCAACAGAAAAACGTACTATAAATAACAACTTAGCAATTTAAAGTGTGTTATTTTTCTAAGTACTACATTCTGTAAAATTTATACTCTTAACAAGACTATTAACTTTCGATAAAATTTTTCTTAAAGTTTAAAAATCAAAAGTATCTTTACACAAAATTTAAATAACTTACATTATGATTGTCTGGATTACTTTTTTAACCGCTGTTTTAATTTTTCTAGCACTAGACTTAGGAGTTTTCAATAAAACTCCGCATATTATAAGTTCAAAAGAAGCTGGAAAATGGACTGGTATTTGGGTTGCATTGTCATTTATGTTTTCTGGAGTAATATACTGGCTTTATTCTGCAACTTATATTGCTAATCCTGATAACCTTCAGCCCACAACAGCTGCAATAAAATTCATTACTGGATATTTGATTGAGTTATCATTGAGTATTGATAACATATTCGTGATTGCAATCATCTTTGCCGCATTTAAAATTCCACAAAAATACCAACATCGTGTGCTATTTTGGGGAATATTAGGAGCCATCATTTTTAGAGGTCTAATGATCTTTTTTGGCGTCATGCTTATTAATAAATTCTATTGGATGACCTATATCTTTGGTGCATTCCTTATCTATACTGCTATGAAAATGTTATTTAGTGGTAAAGATGAGCAGTTCCAACCTAAAAAATCATTTGTATATAAAAGTCTTAAAAAAATAATGCCGATATCAAACCATATTGATGAGGAACATTTTTTTGTAAGAAGAAGACATATAACAGCTGCAACACCTCTTTTTGTTGCGCTAGTAGTTATTGAAGTGATGGATGTGGTTTTTGCTATTGATAGTGTACCGGCAATTTTAGCCATAACAAACGATCCCTTCTTAGTTTTTAGTTCTAATATATTTGCTATTCTGGGATTGCGTTCCATGTATTTTTTCCTTGCAAACATGTTAGCCAAATTTAGCTATTTAGAATACAGTCTGATCGCTATTTTAAGTTTCGTTGGTTTAAAAATGTTATTACATGAATATATTAAATTACCAGAATGGGTATCACTTGCTTTTATAGCACTTTCCCTTATTATTGGGATTGTAATTTCTTTACGAAAAAGCAGCAAAGAATTCGTTTAATATCATCAATCAATTAAAACATACAAAAAAGGGAAATCTCACGATTTCCCTTTTTTTATTCACTTTACAAGTCGATTTTCTTCACTTCACTCTTACCAACTTTCAATGCTGACATGACGGAATCAATATTGTTTTTATTAATTGTTTTAGCAAACCCATCTGGTAGAATAACGATTCTAAAAGTTTGATTTTGTGTCCAACTGGATGGCAATGTATTCAGATTGAAATTAGCCGACAAAAAGATATTTACATTAAACCTTGAATAATCAAAGTTAAAATCTAGTGCTCCTCCATCATTAAAGTAATAAGTCTGAGGCATTAATTTCCAAATATCTTGACCATTTACCGTATCATATAAATGATATACTAAAACGGAATCCGAAGAATAAATAGGAGGATTAAATTCAACCAGGCTATTATAATTATTGTTGGAATTAAATGAAGTAGTGACTTCAAACACTTCGGTTCTTGGTCCGATGTCCGTATTATCATATACTTCCGTTACTTCACAACTTTGTAGTGCCATCATCCCGATGAAAACTAAAAATAAGGTAATTTTTTTCATTCGTTATCGTTTTATAATTTATATTGAAAAACACTATTCATGAATTGTGCCAAAGTTTATTATAAAGAATTTTGTACTTTTGAATTATGGAACAAAAACTTAAATTATACATGATAATGTTAGGCTGCACGCCAGAAGGCAGGTTTACGGAGCAACATGATATTTTTTTTGGAATTGGTAGTTCCTTGAAAGAATTGGTACCTCACATGAAATCTTTTTGGCCAGAAGCCAAAGGAAAAATTCATATTGATGCTTGGCGAGAAGTAACGGTAGTAGATGACTTCTTGATTGAAATAATCCCCAACAAAAATGCAGTTACTGCGTCATCGGAACAGCTATTTTTTATCAATTTAGGAGGTTATAAAGAAAATGAATTTGAAGAATACCATTATAAGATGCTTGCCGTTGCGAATCGTTTAGCTTTGGCAACCAAAAAATCTAAAACAACTGCTTTTTATAAGCATTATGGTTTTAAAGGAGCTGAGTCGCACGTTGACGAGAAATACGGCATTGATGTAGACGATGTTTATAAAGTCGTAGATATGCTACCTGCGCAATTCAAAGCCGAACATGCTTTAAAAATTACAAAATCTGATACGAATTGTCAGGAAGATACTTTGCATATTGGATATGTCAAATTAAACAAAATAAAATAACAAAATTTCCTTGACGTATTTGCCTATTTGATGCTTGCTACTCTATCAAAAATTACATTTATTTTAAGACCTCTTTGTGAACTACAGCAGCATTTAATTTGTAAATTTAGAGTATTAAATGCACTAAAAATTAAAACAATATGGAAAAGAGAATAGCTATTTTAGCCACAAATGGATTTGAAGAAGTTGAATTAAGTTCGCCAAAAGAATATCTGGAGCAGCAAGGATGGAAAGCAGAAATTATTAGTCCAGAAAACGGAACTATAAAAGCATGGGCCAAAACAGATTGGGGGAAAGATTATAAAGTCGACCAACTTTTAAACAATGTAAAGGCTAGCGATTATGATGCACTAGTGCTACCCGGCGGTGTAATAAATCCAGATAAATTGCGAACAAATGAAGCTGCTTTGCATTTTATTAAAGACTTTTTCAAAGAAGGAAAACCCGTCGCCGCTATTTGCCATGGGCCTCAAATTTTGATAAGCGCCAATCTAGTCAAAGGAAGGAAAATGACTTCTTATCCTTCTATAAAGATTGACTTAATCAACGCAGGTGCTGAGTGGCATGATAAAGAAGTAATTGTAGACAGAGGCCTTGTTACAAGCCGAAATCCTGATGATTTACCAGCGTTTAATAAAAAATTAGTAGAACAAATTAAAGAAGGAAAGCAACAGCAAGTTGAATAATTTTTTAGCCTTTAGGCAAAAAAAAAAATGCGGAAAATATTTTCCGCATTTTTTATAATTTAGTAACCGATTTTTTTTTCTTGAAAAGATCCCGATAAAAATTAGTATTACCGATACGAACGTTTCTTGAAAAGATCCCGATAAAAATCGGGATAAGCGATTCATTTTTATCATTGAAAAAGATCCCGCTCGAAAGCGGGATAAGCGATTCATCTTTTATTATTGATCAGATCCCGATAAAAATCGGGATAAGCGATTCACACACTTTTTTGCAGAGCAAAAAAGTGGTTCTCTGCTTACATATTTCTTCTATACTGACCGCCTACTTCAAATAAAGCCGAAGTGATTTGCCCCAAAGAACAAACCTTAGTTGCTTCCATTAAATGTTCAAATAAGTTTTCATTTTTAATGGCAGCCTCTTGAAGCGTATTTAAATGTTCATTTACCAAATCCTGATTTGCCTGATGTAAATGACTCAACATATCAATTTGGTATTGTTTTTCTTCTTCTGTTGCACGAATTACTTCGGCTGGAATAACAGTTGGCGAACCTTTAGAACTCAAGAACGTATTCACACCAATAATTGGAAATTCACCTGTATGTTTCAAGGTTTCATAATACAAGCTTTCTTCTTGAATTTTACTTCTTTGGTACATCGTTTCCATCGCACCAAGTACGCCACCACGTTCTGTAATTCGGTCGAATTCTAGTAAAACTGCAGCTTCCACTAAATCTGTTAATTCTTCGATGATAAATGCACCTTGAATTGGATTTTCATTTTTGGCCAGACCTAATTCTTTATTGATAATCAGCTGAATCGCCATGGCACGACGCACTGATTCTTCTGTTGGCGTTGTAATTGCTTCATCATACGCATTGGTATGCAATGAATTACAGTTGTCGTAAATGGCATATAAGGCTTGCAACGTAGTACGAATATCGTTGAAATCGATTTCCTGTGCGTGCAAAGAACGACCTGATGTTTGAATGTGGTATTTCAACATTTGGGCTCTTTCATTAGCTCCATATTTATTTTTCATGGCTTTCGCCCAAATTTTACGCGCTACACGGCCAATAACTGCATATTCCGGATCCACTCCATTCGAGAAAAAGAACGATAAATTAGGTCCAAAATCATTGATGTTCATTCCACGACTCAAATAATATTCCACGTAAGTAAACCCATTGGAAAGTGTGAAAGCCAATTGCGTGATTGGATTTGCTCCTGCCTCAGCGATGTGATATCCTGAAATAGAAACCGAATAAAAGTTTCTAACATTCTTGGTAATGAAATATTCCTGCACGTCACCCATCAAGCGCAACGCAAATTCCGTAGAGAAAATACAAGTATTTTGTGCCTGATCTTCTTTTAAAATATCCGCTTGAACCGTTCCACGAACTTGTGATAAGGTTCTTGCTTTAATGTCATTATATATTTCCAAAGGTAAAACCTGATCTCCGGTAACACCCAAAAGCATTAATCCTAAACCGTTATTTCCTGAAGGTAAATCCCCTTGATAATGAGGTCTTTCGACTCCTTTTCCTTTATATATTTTATTTATTTTTGCTTCAACTTCTTTTTCAAGATGCTGTCCTTTAATGTAAAACTCACATTGTTGATCAATCGCTGCATTCATGAAGAATCCAAGTAGCATTGGCGCCGGTCCATTAATAGTCATACTCACCGAAGTCATTGCATGAACCAAATCAAAACCAGAATATAATTTTTTGGCATCATCCAAACAACATATAGAAACTCCGGCATTACCAATTTTTCCATAAATATCAGGACGAACGTGTGGGTCATTTCCGTATAAAGTCACACTATCAAAAGCGGTTGACAATCGTTTTGCAGGCAATCCTGCACTCACATAATGAAAACGCTTGTTCGTTCTTTCTGGTCCACCTTCTCCTGCAAACATACGAGAAGGATCTTCTCCTTCACGTTTAAAAGGATACAATCCTGCGGTAAAAGGAAATTCTCCAGGAACGTTTTCCTGCAAACACCAACGTAAAATATCACCCCAAGCTTTATACTTTGGCAATGCTATTTTCGGAATTTGAGAATGCGAAAGCGACTCTGTATGCGTCGCCATTTTTATTTCTCTATCGCGAACTTTGAACGTATACACTGGATTTTTGTACTTATTTACTTTTTCGTCCCAAGTCAAAATAATTTCCCAATTGTAGGGATCCAAATCCATTTTTACTTTATCGAATTGATTTAGTAAAAGGTTGAGGAATATTTTATTTTCGGCAGCACCTGATTTTTCAGATTCTAAAGCGGTTGGTAAAACTGAATCGTCATCAATCCCAGTTTTATTTATTAAAGGTATTTTTCCAGAGACCGTTTCTAACGTTTTGAAAATCCCATATAATTTCTGAGCCACTTGTTCTTGACTTACTGCCGTAACATCATATTTGCGATTGCTTTCAGCAATTTCAGACAAATAACGTGTTCTATGTGGTGGAATGACAAAAATTTTCTCGCTCATTTCACGAGTGATTTTAAAAGTCGATTTCAGATCTGAATCTGTTTTCTCGACAATCTTATCCATAATTGCTTTATAAAGCGTATTCATTCCCGGATCATTAAATTGCGAAGCAATAGTCCCAAAAACTGGCATATCATCTGGACTTGCATCCCATAAATTATGATTGCGTTGGTACTGTTTTTTGACATCACGAATGGCATCTAACGCTCCACGTTTGTCAAATTTATTTAAAGCGACCAAATCAGCAAAATCTAACATATCGATTTTTTCCAACTGAGTTGCTGCTCCAAATTCTGGTGTCATTACATACAAAGAAACATCGGAATGATCCATAATTTCGGTATCAGATTGACCAATTCCAGAAGTTTCAAGAATTATAATATCATATTTTGCAGCTTTTAATACTTGAATCGCTTCAGCAACATATTTAGACAAAGCTAAATTTGATTGACGAGTTGCTAACGAACGCATGTAAACTCTAGGATTATTGATAGCATTCATTCGAATTCTATCTCCCAATAATGCTCCTCCTGTTTTACGTTTTGAAGGATCGACAGATATTAAACCAATGGTTTTTTCTGGAAAATCGATTAAGAAACGACGTACTAACTCATCTACTAATGATGATTTTCCTGAACCACCTGTTCCTGTAATTCCTAAAACTGGAATTTTTGAGGTTTCGTTATTTTTATGAATAGTTTCAAAAACTGGTTTTGCTATTTCAGGAAAGTTCTCTGCAGCAGAAATTAATCGAGCAATTGCTGTTGGATTTTTTTCTTCAATATGGGATAATTCTCCGTTTAGCTTGTTTCCTACAGGATAATCCGATTGTTCCACTAAATCATTTATCATCCCTTGTAATCCCATGGCACGTCCATCATCAGGTGCATAAATGCGGGTAATCCCATACGCTTGTAATTCCGCTATTTCAGAGGGCAAAATAACCCCGCCACCGCCTCCAAATATTTTAATTTGTCCCGCTCCCTTCTCTTGAAGCAAGTCGTACATATATTTAAAATATTCGTTGTGTCCACCTTGGTAAGAAGTTATTGCAATAGCATTCGCATCTTCTTGAATTGCAGTATTAACCACTTCTTCAACGCTACGGTCGTGACCTAAATGAATTACCTCAACACCTGTAGATTGAATAATCCTACGCATAATGTTGATTGCGGCATCGTGACCGTCAAAAAGAGCAGCTGCTGTAACAATTCTTACTTTATTGTTAGGGATATACGGTTTTTGTTGTTCCATTTTTATTTAAATGTCGATTTTAGGACCGCAATTTACGAAAATAATAAAAATTAATTGTTGAAAATATCAATTTTAAGAGTGAATCTTGTGATTTTTAAAACGGGCAGCAATAATTATTTTACTATTTTTTTAGACGCGCTGCTTACTTCTGACAGTCAGGCCCTCTAAATTATACTTTTTAGATCCTATTTATCCGTATAGTAGCACAATTCCTCCTTTGCACTGAAACATAAATTAGATTTTTTCATTGCTACCCTCTTCAATTAGTTGCTAACTTTATGCATAGCGAGTAGTTGAATCGGACTCTTATTAGGAGCACTGCAATGAAGTGACTTATTCTTAAAAAATTAAAAAGGAATTATTTCTCGTATTTCATTGCTACCCAATTCAATTTTGTATTATTTTAAAAAAATATCATCAATAATGTAAAACAAAAATTTACGCTCATTTAAAATATTTTTTTGTAATTTTAAAACTGATTGTGTAAATACAATTAGCGTATTCAAAATTACTACCTTGAAAAGTTGTTCTTTTATAAACAAACCAATATTTGAAACCTGAATGAATCATTTCTACAAAGCAATTTTTTATTTATGATTTTAATTGACCTATATTTCTCAAAGGAGCTACTTAGCTTAGGAGGCATTATCAATGGAGCTGGCTTACAGTCATTTCTAATTCAAGAAAGAAAATGCTGCGAATAAATTTCATTTAAATGGCTTTCTTGTAAATAAAACCAGTAATCTGGGCTAACTAGAGTTAAATACTTAAACGACTTTTCATTCTTAGTTAAAATACACAGTTGTAAAATTTCACTTTAAAAATGAATCTATGCGAGTTCCTGTTATTCGAAAAAATATAAAATTCTTGCCTGATTGCAGTAGAGTTGTTGCCAGGTATTTTATGAATGGTGATTCTCGAACCCAAAAAATGGTAAGCCATATTATGGTTTTGAGCGAAAAACAAGTTCAAGAAACCTTAGAACATACACTACGTGAATTTGCTAGAAGACACCGTAATATTTCACAAACATTTTTTAGGCATTGCGAAAAAATTAAAGGTTTGATAGAAGGCATGCAAATTAATTACAACCAGCTATCCGATGAGCGAAAAATGCTTATTGGTTCCTATTGTACAATGGAATATGCAATAGAATCTGCCGCCTTTTTTAATCCGTCTATGGTCGAAGATTTTGACCAATCAGATCTTCAAAATGGAGAAAAACGAATTATTATATCTTTTCGTGCGACAGGAGAAGGACATATTTCATCCATTGTTTTTAGAAGAGGAATTCTAGATAAAAATAATGATCTACAAGTGATGAAAATAGGAGACAATATTGATAAAGCAGAGATTGCCCGTAAAACCTTATACAATAAAGAGCGATTTCTCGTCAAATTGGCAGAAATGAATACATCAGATAAATGTTCTGCCCAAATCATGCGAGAGTTGCCGGATCAATTCGAATATACTGCCTTAAAAAATATAATTAATAAAGCCTTAAGCGATCCAACGATTCTCCGAGAAAGAAGAACTGCGCTTGAAGAAGTACTATGGCTGGCGGATTCATTTTACGATTTACAATTCAAACACGATTCTGATATTACAGAACGTGTTATATTTCCAATATCAGATTCTGAAAGTCGAGGTATTGAAGATGCCCGTTTTGTGCGCTTCCTCGATGACGATGGATCAGATAGAATAATTGCCACTTACACCGCTTACAACGGTCATGCAATATTGCCAAAACTTATTTCTACTAAAGACTTTTACAACTTTCGCGTCGTCCCTCTGTATGGAGCCGGTGCTCAAAATAAAAATCTAGCACTGTTTCCAAGAAAAATTAAGGGAAAGTATGCTATGCTTTCCCGGATTGATGGCGTTAATAATTACATCATGTATTCAGATCGCCGGACACAATGGGACAATCCAATTATTCTTCAAGAACCTCGTTTTTCCTGGGAATTTACCCAAATTGGTAATTGCGGATCACCACTTTGGACTAAAGAGGGCTGGTTAGTAATTACGCACGGCGTAGGTGCTATGAGACGGTATTGCTTAGGTGCTTCGCTGCTTGATCTTGATGACCCTTCCAAGGAAATTGGAAGATTAAAAGAGCCCTTATTAGCACCACTCGAAGGGGAACGGGAAGGATATGTACCCAATGTCGTCTATTCTTGTGGTTCGATTATTCACAATAACAGTCTTATACTTCCCTATGCAGTATCCGATTATTCGTCTACTTATGGTGTGGTAGACTTAGAAGAATTATTAGATGCTTTGAAGAAAAGCAAATAATATAAATCCACTTTTTTGAAAATTACTTGTTTTAAAAATTTGGATACCATCTACTTATAATAATGAGTAGTTTGTTTTTACTATTTTTTAAACTCTTTATCAATTAAATCTCCTATTATTCTTGAATAGCAATAAAATGGTTGCTGCAAACAATAGCGCGCAATGCCTTCTGTTTTTGCTCCGATCTTTTGACAGCGTAAAAAAATCACTACTGAAATACTTTTACTTAAAATTGGTTGTAGCGCTGCTATTTCCATCTTGCTTATCCTCATCCAAGCCTTACTTTTATATCTTTATTTAAAAAATAGAGAGTGAAAACGGGATAGCTTTACAATAGAAATCAGAAACTAGTAGGAATTCCTTTTTGTACTCAAAAGGAGGCCCTTTGAGCTCCTTTGAGTCTTTTAAAAAAAGGCCTACTATTTTCTTTCGGAATATTTTTACTACTAAAAGGCATAGTGTTTGCTTATCTTTGAAAAAACGAATTAAATACTAGACTTATGAAAAAAATTGTACTGCTTTTAACTGCCTTTTCCTTATTTGGATGTGCCGAAATGCAACAAGTTTTAAATCAATTTCCACAGACGCCAGGAATTGGTGGAATTGATATTGCTGGCGGACTGAAAGAAGCACTGAATAATGGAATTTCAAAACAAGTAACAAAATTGACCGCTACTGATGGTTTTTATAGAAATGAAGCTGTAAAAATTTTGCTGCCGGAAGAATTGAGAAAAGTAGACGCTGGATTGCGAAGAATTGGACTAAGTTCGTTAGCTGACGAAGGATTGAAAGTATTGAATCGTGCCGCGGAAGACGCAGTTAAAGAAGCGACACCAATATTTGTTGATGCGGTTCGTAACATGACTTTTTACGATGCCAAAACAATTTTGATGGGTAATGAAAGTTCTGCTACTTCTTATTTACAAAACAGTACGTCGACTGCTTTGTACGGAAAATTTAGTCCTGTGATTAAAAATTCGTTTACAAAAGTGGGGGCCGATAAAGTTTGGACAAACATCATTACGAAATACAACAGTATTCCATTAGTGAATAAAGTGAATCCTGACTTAACTGATTACGTTACCAATCAAGCATTGAATGGTGTATTTAAAATGGTTGCCGTGGAAGAAAAAAACATCAGAACGACTTTGAGCGCGAGAACCTCTATCTTATTGCAAAAAGTTTTTGCTTTGCAGGATAAAAACTAGCTAGAAAGCATTTCTATTTTTAGAACATTAAACCGTTAAATTCAATTTTTTTATCAAAAATATAAGGTTATTTTTGATAAATAGTATTGATAAACGCAAGGCCCTAGCTCTGATAGAAGCGATATCCTTTCCTTATCTCGTTTTTTGGAACGAGACAAGGAAAGATTTAGCGTATAGCAGGAAACAGCTCCTGAAATACGTCAGGATAAAAACAAAAAATAGTAAAATGCAAAAAATTACAATTCTAATTCATTGCCAAGATCAAAAAGCAATTATTGCCTCTGTTACCAATTACATTGCTTCGATTGAAGGAAATATTATTTATTTAGACCAACATGTAGATGCAGACGAGAATGTTTTTTTTATGCGTTTAGAATGCGAGTTCAGCGCCCAAAACTGGGATATGGACACCATAAAAAAGGACTTTCAGACTCATTTAGCTGCGCCGTTTAAAATGTCTTGGGAAATTTACACGCAGGAATACAAACCTAAAATGGCTTTATTTGTTTCTAAATACGACCATTGTTTGTATGATATTTTAGGACGCTACAGCGCTGGCGAATTACAACTTGAAATCCCACTTATAATTAGTAATCACGAAGATTTAAGAGCCGTGGCGGAACGTTTTTCGATTCCATTTCATTATGTTCCTTTTAGCAAAGAAATTAAGACGGAAGGCGAACGGAAACAAATGGATTTACTAAAAGAATACAATGTTGATTTTATTGTTTTGGCGCGTTACATGCAAATTATAACTCCCGGACTAATTGCTCTTTATAAAAACAAAATCATCAACATTCATCATTCTTTTCTTCCTGCCTTTCCAGGAGCAAAACCGTATCATTCCGCTTTTAAACGGGGTGTAAAAATAATTGGTGCCACAAGTCATTACGTGACCGAAGGATTAGATGAAGGTCCAATTATCGAACAGGATATTTCGAGAGTTTCGCACAGTCATTCTATAGAAGATTTTATTATAAAAGGAAGAGATCTAGAACGCATGGTTTTGGCTAGAGCAATAAAGTTGCATGCAGAACGAAAAACAATGGTATACAACAATAAAACGGTCGTGTTTTCATAGGCAATAGAAACGCTTTGTGCTGCATTCAGATTTTGCACCACAGTTTTCTCTACAGAAGTTATTTATGCAAGTAATTAAATTCGATCCTGACGATTAAAAGTTAACTTATGTCCAACAAAGTAATAACAAAATCTTAACAGCACAAGGTCAGCTTAAGTGTGATCTTTGCAGAGTAATAAACTGGTTATTTATTATTTTGGTTTTGGTTAGTTAAAGAATTGCCCTCATGTATAATGCGGGCATTTTTTTTATTTGGCTGTTTTTATAAAGGAAAGAACAGCATCATTGAAAGCAATAGGTTGCTCTACATTAACAACATGTCCACAATTTTCTATTACAAAGAGTTTTGAAGATTTATAATGATTCTCCACTACTGTCCTAACGGATGGTAAAAACATATAATCTTCTTCACCCATCACGTACAGCGTAGGGATATTCAATTCAACTTGTCGGAACCACTTTAAGATGGGATTTATTTCAGCGGTTAGTTTAAACCATTTAATAAATTCTTTTTGGTATAATTTCTTAGCCTCATTGATAAAAAGTACGCGAGATTGCTTGTGACTTTTTTTGGGCATAATTACAAAAGCAAAAAACTTATATAAAACCAAATACGGCAAAACGTATTTAAACATATTCCCCAACCGCATTAATACTTGAGAGCGGAAATTCATTTTTAAAATTGCTCCACCTAGAATCATACTTTGAACCCGTTCTGGATACATTTCAGCCAGCTGTCGAATCAGAATTGTTCCTAATGAAATGCCTACAAAATGCGATTTTTTAATTTTTAGAAAGTCCAAAACTTCCAGAATGTCATTGGCCAAAGCCGAAAAAGTATATTTCTGTTTGAATGCTGCTTTTAAAGTAGGTTTTGATTCCCCGTGACCTCGCAAATCCAATAACAATACATTGTATTGTTTTTTAAAATCACGAATTTGTTTGAACCAAATAGAAGAACTTCCACCGGCACCATGAACAAAAGTCACCCATTGATCGCTGTTTTTATTTTCGTAAATGGTATAATTGATCACTTGCTTTTTTTTGTAAAAATAGGGCTTTAATTTTAAATCCCAATCTTAACAAAAAATAATGCTCTATTTATAATTGTATGCCGTAAATTTGCAAAAAATTTGCACCCATGAAAGGAATATTGAAAGAGAAAAGTGAAATAGAAAAGCTTAAAAAAGAATACCAAATGTTCTCTGAGTTGAATTTCAACTCCGAAAAAGACACTGAGCAGTCAAGCATGACAAAAGAAGAATTGATTTTAGAAGAATGCGAATTATAATTTTTCGTGCATTTTTTTAAAATAATCAAACGCTTTTAGCAGCCTACTTCCATACCAAGAAAACATCTCGCCATCAACAAATACTGTTTTGGCGTGATGCGTGTGTCTTCCAATCTCAAAGGCATCTTCTTCTGCAAAAGGATAAGGCTCTGAGGAAAGAAAAACCAAATCTGGATCACCTTCTAAACGCATTTTTTTGAGTTCGATTTCAGGGTACCGTCCTTTGTTTTGGTATATATTTTCAAAATGATTTAGTTTCAATAACTCATTAATAAAATTATCCGAACCAGCTACCATAAAAGGTTTTTTCCAAATGAAATAGGCTACTTTCTTAATTTCTTTGTCTTTGATATAATTTTTAAAATCGCTCCAGGCAAAAGCCAATTTATCATTCCATTTTTGCGCTTCGGTTCTACAATTGAACAACTGACCAAAGTCGGTTATCATCTGAAAATTATCTTCAATAGTTACAATATTTGTCACCCAAACTGGACAAATTTTCCGCAACTGCTCCACCATTTCCAATGTGTTTTCTTCTTTATTACAAATGATAATATCCGGCTGTAGCAATCTGATTTTCTCAAAATGTACTTTCTTGGTTCCACCAACGCTTTTCTTAGTGGATTTAAAATGATACGGATGCACACAGAATTTAGTAATTCCGATGATTTTATCTTCAAGACCTAAATCATATAATAATTCCGTTTGTGAGGGAACAAGTGAAATGATTCGGCTAGGCGAAGTTTCAAAAGTATGTGTTGTTCCGATTTGATCGATAAGTGTTTTTTGTTTCAAGTTGAAAGTTTAAAGTGTTAAAGCGTCAATTGACCGCTTTTTTACCATTAAGAAAAATTGAGTTTTAACAAATAAGAGCATTAGGAAGAATAACTTGTTAAACATATAAGTCATTTAAGTTTTTAACTTACAATGAATTTATCCAGTCAAATAGTTCATTTTAGAAAGCTATAGCTTTATAAAGAACGCTTTTAACTTAAATGACGTTTAAGTTTCATAATTAAAGGCTGTATGTTTTATGTTTTGGTTACGACCTGAAACGTTAAACAATAAACTTCAAATTCATTATTTCTTCCATTTCCTGTTGTATTTTCAACGCTTCGACTCTTGCTTTTTGAGCAAAATCAGTTCCATTTGAAGCATAAATAATTGCTCTGGAGGAATTTACAAGCAAACCTACATTTGCATTCATACCATATTTACAAACTTCAGACAAGCTTCCGCCTTGAGCGCCCACACCGGGAACCAGCAAGAAACTATCTGGAACAATTTTGCGGATTTCACTAAAATATTCCGCTTTGGTAGCGCCCACAACGTACATCAAGTTTTCACTGTTTTTCCAAGATTTAGACGTTTCCAAAACTTGTTTGTACAATTCTTTTCCTCCCGAAATTTCTGGATTCGTGATTAACGTCTGAAAATCAAAAGCACCTTCGTTTGAAGTCAAAGCCAGCATAATGGTATGTTTATTTTCGAATGCTAAAAAGGGTTCCACCGAATCTTTTCCCATATAAGGCGCAACGGTAACGCTATCAAAATTCAAATCTTCAAAAAAAGCTTTGGCGTACATCGAAGATGTATTTCCTATATCCCCTCTTTTTGCATCAGCAATCGTGAAAATTTCAGGATAATTTTCGTTAAGGTATTGAATTGTTTTTTGTAATGACATCCAGCCTTTTATACCATAAGCTTCATAAAAAGCAGTGTTTGGCTTATAAGCCACTGCGAAGTCATGAGTCGCATCAATTATGGCTTTGTTGAATTCAAAAATAGGATCTTCAAATGCTAATAAATGGTGTGGGATTTTTTCTAAATCAACATCTAGCCCTATAGTTAGAAATGATTTCTTGATTTTGATTTGGTCAATTAATTGTTGTGTTGTCATTTTTATGTAGTTGTGCGGCAAAATTACAAACATACAATTGATAACAGTTATGATATTGCAATAAAATTTGAATATTTATAGCATGAAATCGAACTGTAAATATCCAGTATTATATTTCTGTAAAGAAACAGCAGTATTCTTCCGGCTACTAATATACCCCGCCAAGAAAAAGCTAAACTGAAAAATTAAAATTTGGTTCTATCTCAAATGAACAGCGCCTTCGAAATTTTCGCATCCTATTGGGCTCCAAAGAAGAAGTTAAAAACCGCTGTGGTGTTAAAATAAATATAAAATTAACGATTGTAGAACGTGTAAAACAGGTGCTAATCAACTAAATTTTAAAAATATGAATGTTAAAAAAAACTCTTATAAACTTAAAAATCAGAAGATATCATGCTGGAACGACTTGAAAACAAAATAAAAGTTCTTAGCTTTACTTCGTAAATCAATAAAAATATTTTTTCGTAAAACTAATTGCAGTGCATTTAAAAGTTACATTTTTATATCTTTACTATTAAACAAAAGGCTTATGAAGGTGTATTTAAAGTTTGATTATACTCAACTGACAAAAAAAATTGTCGAGGAAAAGCTATCCGAATTAGGATATAAATATAGTAGTATCGGGTTTGGTGAATTCAATTTTTTAGAAAAAGTACCTTCTGGAAAAATAAATGAACTAACTGGTATTTTTAGAGAATACGGCATTGAAATAGTTGAAAATCAGAAAAGTGTTTTAGTTCAGAAAATAAAAGATGCTATTGTTGAAATGGTCAATAACGATGCTCCTTTAAACATAAAAAGTTCTGTTTTTATTGCCGAAAAATTGAACTTGAGTTATGCGTATTTGTCTAATGTTTTCTCAGAAGTGACTTACACGTCTATAGAAAATTTCATTATTATTCAAAAAATTGAATTAGCCAAACAATTGATGATCAACACGCCTCTCAATTTAACCGAAATTTCTATTCAATTGAATTATTCGAGCGTCGCACATTTAAGCACACAATTCAAACATACAACAGGAATGACACCTTCCTCATTCCAAAAAATAATACAAAAGAGAAGAGCGTTATCTAATAAAAACAAACCTTAAAACCATACTAATATGACTGCTGATTATATAAACATTTGCCTTGCAGACGATGACGAAGACGACAGGTTGTTTTTTACAGATGCCTTTGATGAATTAAAAATAAACACGAGAGTGAGTACTTTTAACGATGGCGTTGAACTAATGGATTATTTAAATCATTCGGATTCCGTTTTGCCTAACGTTTTATTTTTAGATTTAAATATGCCAAAAAAGAATGGCGTTGAATGTTTATTAGAAATAAAAAAAAATGAAAGACTCAACGATATAGCAATTGCCATTTACTCAACCTCATCGTCCGAGGAACATATTGAAGAGACCTTCATAAACGGCGCCAATATCTATATTAAAAAACCTAGCGATTTTGAGAATTTAAAAAAAATACTTTCGGAAATAGTAACCATAAATTGGCAATACCACACTTCCGGTTTAAACAAAGATAATTTTTTAATGAGATTGTAAAATGAAATACATTCCACTTCATAAATCGCCGTTATTTTTAAAAATAATTTTTATAGTTTCAGTAGCAATTATATTTTTTATTGGCGGTATTACTTTCAAGCACATTACGGTTTTAAAAAAATCGTCAGCTTGGGTAAGTAACAGTTATGAGGTAAATATTGAACTTGAATGCCTGATTTCATATATAAAAGATGCCGAAACGGGACAAAGAGGTTATTTACTAAGTAAAGATGAAAGTTTTCTTACGCCATACAATAATTCAAAGAAGTTGGTAAAACAATCCTTTAAAAGAGTTTCTATACTAACGGCAAATAGCAGAACACAACAAAGCAATTTAAAAAAGCTGCTGTATTTTATCAATAAAAAACAAAACTATCTTTCTAAAACACTGTATCTTCATGAACTGGGGATGTATGACGAAAAAACATTTAAAAATAATTTAATTATTGAAAAA
Source organism: Flavobacterium sp. CG_9.1 (assembly GCF_015751645.1). NCBI lineage: Bacteria > Pseudomonadati > Bacteroidota > Flavobacteriia > Flavobacteriales > Flavobacteriaceae > Flavobacterium > Flavobacterium sp. CG_9.1. The sequence goes on along the minus strand of NZ_JADOVC010000005.1, from coordinate 107,078 downwards.
AAAACAATGGACTCTATTCGACTTAAAATAGAAGACATGATTAGTACGCAGAAAACGTTATTACAAAACAGACAACAGGATTATGAAGCAACGATGAATTATACGCCTTTGCTCATCTACTTAACACTTATAGTTACCTTAATTTTAATTACGATTGCTTTTATTAAAATGAATCGGGATTTAGTACTCCTGAGAAAAACAATTAATACGCTCTCTGTCGCAAATGAAGCCAATAATCTTGCTGAAATAGTTGGTGGTTTTGGAAGTTGGCACTTAAATTTAGAAACAAACCAATATACATTCTCTGATAACGAATACCGATTAATAGGTTGTGATCCTCAATCTTTTGAGGCTACTAGAGCGACCTTTTTGAAATTTGTACATCCTGATGATTTAGAATTTGTAAAACAAAACACCAGTAACATACTAAATGACAATGACCTTCCTCCTTTTACGTATCGAATTATCAGAAAAGACAATGAGATTCGCTATTTTAGAAGTTTAGGACGCATTGTTAATATTGCTTCAGGAAACAAGACCTTTATAGGGACTACAAGTGATGTAACCGAAGAAGTTTATGCTAAAAACCTTGTCGAAGAGCGGAACCGAGAATTAGAAAGCAGCAATAAAGAACTAACGGCTTTCAATTACATTGCGAGTCATGACTTACAAGAACCTTTGCGTAAAATTGAAATTTTCATGTCGAGATTAGTGAGTAAAGATTACGCCAATTTATCCCCAGCGGGGCAACAATACGTTGCGAGTATTCAATCCTCTGCAAACCGAATGCGGGTTCTTATTAAAGATTTACTGCATTTTTCAAGAATAAATAAAGCAGAAAAGATTTTTGAAGAAGCCGATTTAAATTATCTGCTTGAGACTGCAAAACACGAACTAGCGCCTACCATTGAAGAAAAGAAAGCACTTATTGAAAGCAATGAATTACCAACTTTAAACGTAATTCCATTCCAAATTCAGCAATTATTCATCAATTTAATTAGTAACTCATTAAAATACAGTAAAGAAAATAGCAGTCCAACTATTAAAATTAACTGCGAAATGATTGATGCTCATGAAGCAGAAATACTGCCTGACAACAATATCAAATACTACAAGATTACGTTTAAAGACAATGGAATTGGTTTTGAGCAAGAATATGCCGCCAAGATTTTTATACTCTTTAATAGACTCCACAACAAAAATGAGTACCAAGGAACTGGAATTGGCTTGGCTATTTGCCAAAAAATCGTAGAAAATCACAAGGGATTCATCGTCGCAAAAGGAGAGCTTAATGTAGGTTCAACATTTACCGTTTACCTCCCGGCTGAATAAAAATACCCGTATTTTAAGATCAAATTTCTGATCCGCTACTTCCTTCTATTTTAAACACCGAATCTTCAGATGCGGTTTTACCGCAGGCATTATACAACAATGAAAGGATTTCCTTTTGTTTCCAGTCACACCGTAATTGCAAATTACCATCGACACTCCAAAAAATGATGCCCATCTTTAAATTCTGTAATATAATTCGAAATTGATGTAACAGAAAACCACTACGAGCTTTGCACCTTTGTCAAATAAGAAAAAAGAGTACAACATTGTAAAAATGAAACGCAAAAGATATAGTAGTACCATTCCGTTTTAAAGTTCGCCATCAAAAATTTACAGCACAAAATGCTTTTTGGAATTCTACTCCTCTATATTTTCAGAATTACAAGCATGTAAACGTCCAACAAACGATAGGGAATCTAATTTCACGAAAAATAATTCGGAACACCGCTATTACAGAAAAAGACCAATTACAATATGGTTTGATTCCAATGCCAGCGCAACTGAAACGTGTACTTTGCTCTTCATTTTGGATGGAGTACGTTTCACTAACGAACTAAGAAATTATATATAAAACTCAAAATTATTTTTTCAAATTTAAAGAAAACACAAATAAATCATGCACAATTTACTGTACATAATGGCTGCGGTCTTAGTACTACTCTGGACAATAGGCTATTTTTATTATAACGTGGGCAGCAGCATTCATTTTTTATTGGTGCTAGCCGTACTGGTCATTTTAGTGTCAGTAATAAAAGAATAAAACAGTAAATAAACTAAAAAAAAACAACAATGAAAGAGAGCAATTTGGCAATAACAATACTGGGTAGCATAGCAATAGGAGCAATTTTAGGAGTACTTTTCGCGCCAGCAAAAGGTTGTGAAACGAGAAGAGTAATCGGTGATAAAAGCACTATTATTAAAAATACTCTTCTGAATTCATCCAAAAAAATAGCGAATGTCATTTCTCCAATTATAAGCGACCTCAAAAATGAATCCCGAAAAATTATTGGAAATAGCAAAGGGATCAACAAGGATGCGAAAACAAATTTAAATAATTTAAGAGACATTAATAAAGCTACGATTTTTGAATAAAACCGCTTTAAAAATTTCCCTTTTAATACGATACAATACCTCAATTTATTCTAAGCATCAATCCAACCAAAAATGATATAAAAAATACTTTCAACATCAAAGCAATACGTACAATAGCAGCCGTAGTGTTAGGGATTACAACGACCAGCGCACAAGAAGTGAAAAATTATGATCAAGGATTTCGTCTTGGATTTGGTATAAACGGAGGACTTCCGCTTGACAATCCTTATGACTACAATTTACATACTGATGCCAGAATCCAATATGATTCATCCAAAAAATATTCCGTAACACGTACCAGAGTATTCAGTACTATGTTTGTGTCTGGTAAAGACAATAATCTCGGTTACATCCCTGTAAAAGTTGGTTTCAAAGCTTTTGTTCTAAAAGACTACTTGTAATAATTGGGAGAAGCTGGCGCGGCTTTTGATATGACAAACGGATAGAACAAAACCTCCTTATTATTGAGTCCGCCATTGGGTATGCCGCTAATGAAATTGACATTAGCTTGAAATGCGAACATTTCAATGACTTTTCAGTACTAAAAAACGAAGTAATATAAGACGGGGTTGGCCAAATAGCCTTGCGACTGGCGTACAGGTTAAAATTATAATGCAACCAATATGAAAAACTTCATACACTTAGTAGGAATTCTTATTATCGCCAATGCGCTTCACTCTTGTGAAAGCAATGAAGAAAAAAAAGCCGAAATAGTAACAAATAACTACATTCGTTTTATTGATTCCGTAACAACCAGCGGCACAAATGATGCGCTGACTAATTGGAATACCATTCAGAAATGTTATGAGAAAAAATCAAATGACCTCAATCTCCAAATTGACTTGCTAGAAGACAATACAATCTTTGATGAAAAAATTAATGCTGCCACCTCAAAATATGAGACTTTCAGAAACCTAATTGTGGAAAAAAAATTAAAACAAGAGGCAGGAAGTTTTTAACCACAAAAGAGATTGCTTCTTAGAATTATAAAAAAAACCAGCGGAAAATTATTTTCGCTGGTTTTTTTATATTTATTAAATTCTAAATTACTTTTTAGAATACTTCACTTGCTTCTTTCAATTTCTCCATATTGTTTACTAACGCAAGTTCATCAACAATTTTCTGAATGTCACCATTCATAATATTTCCTAGATCATACAATGTCAATCCCACACGGTGATCCGTAACACGACCTTGTGCATAATTGTAGGTCCGAATTTTAGCGGAACGGTCACCAGAACTCACTTGAGACGTACGCTTGGTAGCGTCTTCAGCTTGTTTTTTAGCTAATTCCTGCTCGTATAAACGGGAGCGCAACACACCAAAAGCCTTATCTTTATTCTTGTGCTGTGATTTCTGATCCTGACATTGAGCCACCAATCCTGTAGGAATGTGCGTCAAACGAACCGCAGATTTAGTCGTATTTACGGATTGTCCTCCAGGTCCTGACGAACAAAAGAAATCCACACGCACATCATTCATATCAATCTGCACATCGAATTCCTCTGCTTCTGGAAGCACCATTACTGTTGCTGCTGATGTATGGACACGGCCTTGTGTTTCTGTTTGAGGTACCCGTTGTACCCGGTGTACACCTGCTTCAAACTTCAAGGTTCCGTAAACATCCTCACCCGTAACTTCAAAAATCACCTCTTTGAAACCACCTGATGTTCCTTCATTCATATCCACCACAGACGTTCTCCAACCTCTGTTTTCACAATATTTGGTGTACATACGGAACAAATCCCCTGCAAAAATACTCGCTTCATCCCCACCCGTTCCGGCACGAATTTCCACCATAACATTCTTAGCATCTTCGGGATCTTTAGGAATCAACATAAATTTGATTTCGTCCTCTAATTCTGGCAATCTTTCCTTGGCTTCATCCAGTTGCATCTTGGCCATTTCGGTCATATCAGCATCACTGTTATCGGATATAATTTCGTTTGCTTCTTCGATATTCGCCATCAAAATTACGTATTCATCGCGTTTTTCAGCCAACGCTTTTAAACTTTTGTACTCTTGATTCAATTGCACATAACGCTTTTGATCCGAGATTACATCGGGCTGAATGATCAAATCCGAAATCTCATCAAAACGCTGTTTTACTATTTGCAGTCTATCTAACATATTCTAATCCTTTATTTGGAGTGCAAAATTACGAAATTTTTGTTTACCGTAGTATGTTTCAAGTTGAGATTGTAGTTGTGAGTTTTTAGGAGCTGTTTCCTGCTATTCGTTGCAATCTTTTTAATAATTTAGGCTGGAAGCCTTCGAAAGGCTTCCAGCCTAAATTATTAAAAAGGATTTTCACTGCTATCAGGGCTAGGAAATTTGTACTAAAAAAAGAACATTTACGGTTTACCGTAAGTTTGTTACAATAAAAGGAATTAGTTTTGTTTGATAATTTTTTATCAGTATTTTCGGAATTAAATTATATATTTGTGAAGCACTGCTAACCTTTATATTTCTTAAACTAAAGGTGATACTTTAAATGGTGTGATAAAAACTATAAGACTTTTACTAAAATACAGACTAATTTATGAAACTATTGACTTATCTATTTTGTCTTTTCGCATTCCATACCATGTATTCCCAACACGTGTATCAATTTGATTGTGAAGTTCGATACCAATTTCAATCTAAATTGAAAAACGTAAGTGATACAAGAAGTTATCTAATCAATTCTAAAGACAATAGCTATTATGCTTTAAAAATCCCAATACGCAAAAATAAATATAAACTGATACTTATGGATTATGACGGTTTAATAGCACGACAAATTTTCAAAATAGAAGAATTGGAAAAATCAGGTGTAACCATAGCACTTTTTAATGCAAACTCTTACAGTAATCCCTACAAATACCAGATCAATACCTATGATTTTGAAAAACATAATGACACTTTAATTGATGGAAAACGATTAAACACTATCTCCTTAGTGAGTACAAATGACCAATTAAAGAAAAATAAAAACATAGGTCATAATAAATATTTAGTTGACCCAAGTTTCGATTTTTTACCTATGCTAGAGTTTGCAACTGCCTATGAAATTTGGAAAGCACGCAAAAATTATCCGAATGGACTCCTTGCACAATTTTACATGTTTAATGCAAAAAATGAGATTGAATCTTCACTACTATTTAAAGAAATAATATATCGAGACTTCAAAATTTCATATTACAATTATGTACCCAAAAAAATATAAAAAACAATTTAAAACGTCGGCTAATTAGGCTGATTGGTTTTTCCAAAAAATTGAGAAAGACCAGCAATAAAATAAACTATATCCCAATCGCGCAGTTATACAAAAATGCATTTTTTAAAAAATTTTGACTCCAGCTTAAATTGTATATATTTACTCATCACATAACACGCTCCTATAATTAGCTTAATAAGGTTATTAGGCATTTTATGCTAACAAAAATTAGAATTGATTATGAAAAAAAAATTACTATTACTTTTAATTATAATCTTAAGTTTTAATGCGTCGGCACAAATTTCCTTTGAAAAAGGATACTTTATTACAAATGCTGGAGAAAAAATTGATTGTCTCATCAAAAATATCGATTGGAGAAACAACCCCATGGATTTTGAATATCAGCTTGTACAAAACGGTACATTGATGAATGAAAATATCAAATCCGTAAAAGAATTTGGAATTTACAATAACTCAAAATACATTAGAAGTACCGTTAGAATAGATAAATCTGGAAATAATATTAACAATTTTAGCGATGAAAAAAATCCAATATTTGTTGAAGAACAACTTTTTTTAAAAGTATTAATTGAAGGTAAATCTAATTTATACCAATATGAAAAAGGAAACTTACAACGATTCTTCTACAATAAAGATAATGGGAATATTGAACAGCTAGTTTTTAAAAATTTTAAAAATTATGAAAACAAAACAGGGGAGAACAATCAATTTAGACAGCAATTATGGAACGATTTAAAATGTCCTAGCTTTACACTTAATAAAATGACAAATTTAAAGTACCAAAAAAATAGTCTCATCGCTTATTTTACGGAGTACAATAAATGCAACAATTCAGAATTCATAAACTATGAAAGCAAAGTTAAAAAAGATTTATTTAATTTATCCATTAGACCGCGTTTGAACAACTCCTCTTTCTTTGTAGAGGATCTTGTTTCTAACTCTCCTGATATAGATTTTGGAAATAAATTAGGATTTAGCTTTGGTGTTGAAGCGGAATTTATATTACCCTTCAATAGGAATAAATGGGCTTTAACCATTGAACCAATTTATCAGAATTACAAATCCGAAAAAGCAGTTAATGGAAGCTTCTTTTCTGGTCGAGAACAAATTGCAACTGCTAATTACAATTACATTGAGATTCCAATAAGTGTAAGACATTACTTTTTTCTCGATAACAATGGTAAAGTTTTTATCAATGCTTCATACATAATCGCTATCAGTTCAAATTCATCACTTGAATTTACAAGTCCTCCCAATATCTTTTCCAAATCTGTAGAACTTGTAACTCGACGCAATTTTGGTTTCGGTGTAGGATATAAATTTAAGAACAAATACAGCTTGGAGATGCGTTTACAAACTAGCACAAACATTGTGGCAGATTATGGTTATTGGGATTCAAATTATAAAACATCATCGTTAATATTTGGATATACGCTATTTTAAAAATTACCAGATCGCTCACATAGACATAATCGTGAGGCAGTTTTGCAAACGGTGCCTAGAACAATGAGCAAATAAACAACAGCTTCTCCAGCTATTGCGAGCATAGCAAAACACGAACGCTAGTGCGAGCGATTCACTCTAGCAGGGGACGATATACAAGTTAGCTGTAACCATACCCAAAAATTGCAGAAAATAACTACATTCACAAAATAAAACATCATATACATGGAAGATTTAAAATTAAAATTGCAACAATTACATCAAAGAGTTGACTCTTTAAAAGACCAAATAAATACAGAGGAAGCTACAAAAAATGCTTTTGTTATGCCTTTTATTCAAATTCTTGGGTACGATATTTTTAATCCAACAGAAGTAATTCCTGAATTTGTTTGTGATATAGGAACTAAAAAAGGAGAGAAAATAGATTACGTTATTAAACGAGATGGTGAACCAATTTTAATTATTGAATGTAAAAATTGGAAAGAAAATGTTGATGTTCATAATTCTCAACTTCATAGATATTACCATGTCTCAAAATCACGTTTTGGTGTTTTAACAAACGGACATATTTATAACTTTTATGCAGATTTGGAGAAACCGAATATAATGGATGAAAAACCATTTTTTACTTTAGATATATCAGACTTAAAAGATACAAGTTTAAAGATTTTAGAGAATTTTTCTAAAAACGGTTATAATCTTGAAGAAATTTTAGATTCAGCAGAAGGATTAAAATATATAAAAGCAATTAGAAACGAATTTGAAAAAGAAATTCAAGAACCTTCTGATGAAATTGTTCGTCTATTAGTTAACCGATTTTTTAATAAACCTTTAACAGCTCCAAGATTAGCTGCATTCAAAGAATATACTAAAAAAGCTTTTTCTAATTCTATAAATGAATCTATAAATTTCCGCTTAAAAAATGCTTTAAATATTTCTGAAGCCGTTCCTTCAAAAGCAACTGAACAAATCAGAACAATCGATGAAAATGTAGAAATTCCAAAATTTATTACAACAGAGGAAGAAATCGAAGGTTCACAAATCGTTAAAGCAATTTTAAGAGAAGTGCTTCCAGCTTCAAGAATTGCGTTTAGAGATACACAATCCTACTTTGGTGTTTTATTGGACGATAATAATAGAAAACCTATTTGCCGTTTGCATTTTAATTCTACTAATAAATACATTGAGCTTTTCAACAACGGAAAAGATAACGGAGAAAAAAAACTAATAACTTCATTAGATGAAATTTACAATTACAAAACTGAATTATTAGCAACAATAAAAAACTTCGTGTAGTATTCTGTATACCTTCTAGCTCGGATTTGCAATCCGTGACCTCAACAATGAACAAATAACTAAACCCAAAAATTGTCATCCCGACGAGCGAGGAATTTTCGCTACTTGCTCACTTGCTGAGATTCCTCCTTCGTCGGAAAGACAAAATAAACTCGAAAATCACCACCTATTTCTTTACCTTACTGATATTGCGTGTAAGCTGGGGATTTAATCAACATCAGTTAAGTAAAAGCAATTTGATGTTTTTGTTATTTTAGTTGTATCGCGCCATAAGACACTTATATTTCTTGTACTTGATTATTCTGAAAAAAAAATTTATGAAAACCACACGAACTTTACAGCTCTTATGACCCCGTCCCGAAGCTCCGGGCTCGCAACAGAGGAGGAATTTGATTATTAATAAACATTAATAGTCAAAAGCATTTCTTAGCAGGCTGTTGAAGGATAATTAGTCAACTGGCTTTGACAGTTTTAGTTTTTGATAAAAATAAAAAAAATAAAATTATTCCGTTTAGCTTAAGTACTTCTTGTAAAAAAATTATCGTTCCAGATTCTCTTTCAACGTTACTAAACTAGTAGCAATGTCGGTACCTATTAATTTTTCGAGATTTAAAAAATAAATGATAACATTCAGTGGGAAATTATAATGACTACTAAAAGTCCAAGTAACTTTTGTCTCGTTTTCATTAATTGCTGTTAGTGCGATCGAAGCAAAGGACTTTAGAGGTACAGGTTTTGTAAATTGGATATTACAGCAAATTTCATCGCCTTCTATTATTTTTGAAATGGTTTGCGTTCCCGTACCAATACTATTTATTTTGCTACTCCATGAATAGGTAAAACCAACTTCGCCATCAGTTCCAGAATAAGACTTTACAGTATTTGGGTCTTTTCTATTGTAATAACTATACTCGTTTTGATTTCTAAGTAATTTGATATAACTAAAAATTTGTTGTTTTGGCCTTTCGACATTTATTTCTCTAACAATTAAATAATCATTCTTTAAATAAGATCCTAAAACAATTATTGCTACGGCTATTAATACTATTACAATCATACTTTTTTTATAAATTTAATCAATTGATTTTAATTTTGAATCAATATCTTGAATATAAAACTTACGCAATAATTCACTTAGGCTTAAAATAATTATAAAAGCGTACCCTAAAATATACTAAAATTAGTTTTTACACTACCCACTATTGCGGATTTGCAATCCGTGCCCACACCAATGAGCAAATAACTAAACTTCACCGTTGTCATTAAACCCAGCGAGGAAATTTTGTTACTTGCTCACTTGCTGAGATTCCTCCTTATCGGAGTGTCAAAATAAACTCGACAATTCTTAACTATTACCTTGCCTTCATGACATTGCACGCGAGCTTGAGATTAAATCGAGATTAGTCAAGTAAAGGCAATTTGAGGTTTTTGTTATTTCAGTAGTATAGTGCCAATAGACACATATTTTAATTGTACTAGATTATTCTGCAAAAGTTCTTATAAAAACCATACGAAGTGTGTAGCCCTGATGGTAGCGGCATCCTCGCAGCGCAGCGGAGAGATACAGCGCACAGCAGGAGTATTCGTCCTTTAAAAAAATCATATCGACTGCTCCTAAAAAACAGTAAACACATGCCGTTCGTAAGTCGCTCTCCGAAGTGTTTCTTGCGTAAAGTTGCAATTGCTCTGTAGTTTATCAAGACCTTTTTTTGCTTTCGAGCAGACCTAGTCGAACGCTGTAACCTTTACATTATTTTGTAAACAGAAATTCTTCTCTCTGTACGGGAGTCCTTTCACAGATTTCATTAAAATCTTGGATGGAATTAAAGTGTAATTGCTCGATTATTTTATATTCATAGAACACCTTAAATGAATCCTTCTTAAACACCCATGGTGTTACCGTAATTTCATTTTTGGCTTTATAAAAAGTTTGGCTCATAACACCATCGGGGCTTTTGGCTATTTCCATCTTTCTGCCTTCGAGTTGTATTTTATCCATGCATATCAGAAGCGAAAAAGCATCGCACCACTGCACAAAGCGATACAAACGCTCTGCATATTTTTTATCGATGTCTAAATGTTTTAGAATATCTTTACGGTTTTTTTCTTGCCCTTTTAAAAAGGCGTCTAATTTTTTGTCCTCACTATCGCTTGTATCACCAAAAATAAAATTGATATGCAAAGAAGTGAGCAAGGCATTCAACTGACACTTTGAAGTGGCCATTTCCATCACATTTAGGTATTGCTTTAAATCTGTTTTTTTAGAATCATCATGTACCCTAAAATGTCGAGGTGCACCTGCTTCCGTAAGATTTTTAATTGCTAATGTTTCGGCAACACCATCATCATGCTCGGCAATGGTAATGAGGGTAGGTACCATTATCTCATTAGGCAAATCAATATCATATTGGTAAGCCAACATAGCTGCTAGCAGGCCGTGGGATCGCTGGTTGATAATTTTCCAACCTTTTTGATGGGATTCAACAATCATAATTTAAAATGTGTTGGTCATAATTATTTTCATAAACTAGACCGGATTCCAATCTATAAATCAGGGTCCAAATCAAATATAGTGAAAATTCTTTAAAATCCTCGGTAGTGGTGCGTTCTTTAAATCGTAAATTTAAGCTGGATCTGATGTTGGTTGGAAATATAAAATAATTGATTTCTAATTGATTGCAGTAGGCTTAGCTACTGAAAATATTTTTGAGGATAGTGAAAATACTTTTATTAAATGGTTATCTTTCCATCAAATTTATGATTCATAGTGCAACTGCTACAAGTTTGAGGATTTACTAGCATTAGCTCTCTGAACTATTCCTTCTTTTTAAGTAACGATGGTTCTAAAAAGTCTCCCGACTCAGTCTATGAAAGTTCTTTCCACTTAAAATTCGCGCTTGTTGTATGACTTAATCCAACTTTTAAAAAACATTACGCTAAAAATAATTTTATGAAGTCAATCTACACCATTCTAATTTTAATGTTCACTTCAACAGCATCTTCTCAATCGGATACTGTGGTTGGTGCTTATGCGCTTACACTTGCGACTAAGGAAATTGATGTATTTGAATATAAATTGACTTTATCCCAAGATGGCACCTTTTACTTTCACTATTATTCCAATATTAAAAGAGGCATTCCACCGGAAAACACACATACGGAAAAGGGACTTGGAGCGAGCAAAACAATGTGATTTCTTTTCGTACCGATAAGAAATCTGATTTGGATGAAAAACACACCTTCGATTTTACAAACTCTAAGGCTAGATTTATAATTAAATCCCCAAGAAACAAAACGGATAGCGTAATTAAAACAAGACTTACATTCGTAGAATCTGATATTTTTTGGATGAAAAATATTGCTATGATTAAACTAGATTAAAACGTTTTATAGATTAACCAATCTAATTATCAGGCACTACTTTTTAAAAGTTACTATCGCTGCATGAGCCGTCCCACTTTTATGTTCTCTCATAAAAACTACGAGTACTACGAACAATTGATTGCTTTGGTCCCCAATCTAAAATGAAACAACAAAAGGAACTTTTAACTTTTGATAAAAAATACTATCTTTATTCTACTAAAGTGTCTCACATAGATTTAAATAAGACAAAAGAGATCTAAAAATTAAAGCCTATTTTATATTTTTCACGTGACTAAATAGCAAAAAAAAGGGAAGAAAAGATATAGAATTAGGCAAAAAGGGACGATACAGCAGCACTAATTTCGACCCTGTTGTCTGTACAAAATCTTGGCTTATTTTATTTATTCGCAACTTTCTTTACACATCGAATTGTGAAATGGCCAAACAAAAAACACTATGAAAACTGAAACTAAGAAGCAAGAAAAATTCCAAAAGGATTTAGAAAAAAAATCAAAGGAAATTGACGGTGTCAGTGAATATCGTGATATCCTAAGTCGCGTAATTCATGAGGGTGAAGATATCTTCAAGATCAATAGCAAAGCTTTGACTCTAAGTGCTGTTATTGCAGGACTTGAAATAGGATTTAGCTATTTTCTTCTTTGCACTTTGTACTATTTGTTATCAGGAAAAGTAGAAGAGACAACTATTTTTAAATTACTTAGTGTGGTCTATCCAGTAGGATTTATAATGGTTATTCTCGGAAAGTCGGCTCTTTTTACGGAACAAACTTCCGTTTTGACCTTACCGGTATTAAATGGTCAAAGAACGATCTGGGAATTACTTCGGATTTGGGGATTCGTTGTTTTAGGGAATGTCGTTGGAGGAATTATATTCACCTTGTTTATTGGCTTTCTTGCCCCACATTTAAGTTTATTTACGCATGAAACCATGGTAAGCATAGGAAGTCACGTAATTCACTATGATGCCTGGGTCCTCTTTTTAAGTGCCATTGTTGCTGGCTGGTTAATGGGTTTATTGAACTGGTTATTGAACAGTACCTTAAATTCACTCACACGCATTTTCCTTATTTTTATGATCACCGGTGTCATCGGTTTTGGAGGCTTTCACCATAGTATTGTAGGTAACATTGAAGTGTTTGGAGCCTTTTTACATTCAGAAACGATTACGTTTTTAGACTACTTATGGTTTTTAGTTCTCGCTTTATTAGGCAATGCGATTGGCGGTGCTATTGTTGTGGGACTTTTCAAATACAGAATTTTCGAATCAAACTATGCCAGCTGAAAATAACACAGGATGCGCTAAAGTAGGTCTAATTTAAAGTGGCAATTCTATTGCGTTAAATCATTATGTCTGTAAAATTCAACTATCTCCCACTGCGTTAGGCACCGCTGAAATATGCTACCTCTTTTTTAAAAAGCTAATTGCAGCATTTACAGCACGGATCATTAAAACGAAATAACTTATCAGGACTTGCTATTTAGGAAAATTAACGATACAAAAATAGAATTACATCCCTTCCGAAGTACTACCTCGTATAAATAGCGATTGCTGTGCGAAATCCTAATTCAAAAAAGCATTTTATCTTGGAAATTGCACTTGGAGAGGGTATTTTACCAACTTAGTACCTCATTAAAGAAACTGTAAATCAGGATCAATAATACTCAATAAAACAGCCTTTCAGGAAACAAAAAGCAACACAAAGCCCCTGAAAAATACAGAATCAAAATTTAATTTGACTAAACTATAAAAGCAAATAGTAACAGTTACCGCGTTAAAAGATATCGCTATACTTCTTGTACATACTATTTTACTTTCGAAAAAGAGAAAACAAAAAAGAAGGATTATGATTTTTTAAGCCATCCTACTAAGCATCGAAGGCTGCTACTTACTCTGATTTTTGTAGTTGAATTTAATTGCCTATTTAAAACCACATTCCCCATAAAAGGTTACCGATAATATATTCATTACTTTCGATCTTTTTTATAAATTTGTGCTGTTGTCCCGACGCACTTTAAAAGAAACTATTATGAAAAATATATTGAGCTTAAGCTGTTTAATTTTGGTACTAGCTTCCTGCAAAGAAGATAAATCACGAACATACGAAAAGATCAATGCCGCAAATTGGCTCCTGGGTAATTGGGAAAATAAGTCTGTTGAAGGAAACCTAACCGAATCTTGGAAAAAAGCAAACGACAGCACTTTTCAAGCAACTTCCTACTTCATAAAAGAAAAAGACACGTTACATTTTGAAACAATTATTTTGGAACAAAAAGGCGAAAATGCAACATATTATGCTGCTGTGCAGGGACAAAATGACGGCAAACCGATTGCCTTTAAATTAAAGGCAGCATCCGAGAAAGAATTACTATTCGAAAATCTACAACACGATTACCCGCAAAAAATCAATTATACTCCAATTACTGCAGACAGTTTAGTTGTGAAAATTTCTGGAATGCAACAGGGAAAACCTAGCTCAGAACAGTTTTCGATGAAAAGAATCAAGTAAAAAAACTAATTTTTCGACTTCAAATACAGCCTTACTCCAGAAAAGTAAGGTTTTTTTATGCTCTTAAAATACTGTTTTTCAAAATACTAAATAAAAACTTCAAAGTACTATTCATAATTAATCTAAATAAGTTTTGTTTAATCAAAATCAGAATCTATATTTGCATCGTTATTTTTATTCAATCTAAATAAACAAAATGAAATACAGTTTAGCAGTCCCATTTGCATTATTACTTTGTCTTTCTGGGCAAGCCCAAGAATCAGCGAACGCCTCAGAAGACCCAACTACTTTAGAAACATTTGATTCTGTTTCCGATACCGTTAGAAATAAAAAAGGAGGTATTCTTAAAGAAGTTATAATCACACCAAATCAACACAAAAAACCAGTCTCTGCGATTCGATCCGGCTTGAAACCAATGGACGTTCCACAAAGCATTCAAATCATAGGAAGCGAGATAATTGAACAACAACAAGCCATTCGCTTAAGTGAGGTTGTAAAAAACATTAATGGTGTTTATGTAGGATCTGCTCGCGGTGGTGCTCAGGAATCCTTTTTTTCACGAGGCTACGATATGTCAGCCAACAATATGTTTAAAAATGGATTTCGTTTTAGCGGTGGTTCGATTCCCGAAGTCTCTTCCTTAGAAAAAGTTGAAGTGCTCAAAGGAAGTACCGCTCTACTCTACGGAAATGTTGCTCCCGGAGGAATATTAAACATGGTTACGAAAACTCCTTCGTTCAAAAAAGGCGGCGAAATAGCCATGCAAATGGGTGGCTATTCTTTTTACAAACCATCTATTGATATTTATGGTCCATTGAATGCTATTATCGCTTACCGCTTCACGGGTTCCTATGAAAATTCTAAAAGTTTTAGAGATAATGTATCCAAAGAACGATATTATATAAACCCTTCTTTTCTTTTTAAAGTAAGTAATAAAACTGAAATTATACTGCAAGGAGATTACCTAAAGGACGATTGGACACCCGATTTTGGATCAGGAATCATCGGAAAAGAAATCCTGGCGCTACCTAGAAGCACGTATTTAGGGGCTACTTGGTCTACTGGAGAAACCAAACAAGCTACTGTTTCAGGATTAGTAAACCATAATTTCAATAAAGACTGGACATTAAACTTTAATACTTCTTTTCAAAATTTTGATCGAACATCAAAAGGAACAGAACGAATTCAACCCGCAAACAATGGAGATTGGAAAAGACCATTGGGACAAAATAAAAACCAAGAACAAATTATTGCTGAGCAGTTAAGTATTCAAGGAACGTTCAAAACAGGGCAAGTAAAACATCAATTATTTACAGGTGTTGATTTGGAAAACTCCTTTACAGAAGCCAATACTTTTACCTTTAGCCCTACAACATACGGTAGTGGAAACGTTTTTGATTTCGAGAATTTCGATCAAGGTGGCGCTATACCAAACGCAACAAATACCCGAATTGTAAAAACAGATACGAATCGTTTTGGTATTTATGCCCAAGATTTAATTTCGCTTACCGAAAAATTTAAAGTTTTGACAGGAATTCGTTGGTCATGGCAAGAAGCTCTGGTAGAAACAACGGACTTAGTTAAAAATACAATTACAGAAGGTCAGAAACGTAAAGACCAAGCTTTCACTCCAAAATTGGGACTCGTCTATCAACCGACAAAAGACATGTCCTTGTTTGCCAGCTACGCTAACTCGTTTACACCAAACACCGGAACAACGTTGGATTTAAAGGCGATTAAACCTTCCATTATAGACCAGTACGAAGTGGGAATAAAAAAAGATTTTTGGAGAGGAATACTAAGTACAAATGTTACGGTATACCAAATTACCAATAGCAACTTAGCACAAACAGCCGAATTTAAAGCAGATGGATCAAGCAATACAGATACTTCTCTAAAAGTTCTAAGCGGAGAAACCACTAGTAAAGGCGTAGAATTTGACATTGTTGCAAAACCTATAGAAGGTTTAAATATTATTGCTGGATACAGCTACAATGATATGCGCTACACAAAAACTTCTGGTTTAAAAGGAAGCTTTATAGAAGGAGATCGTTTGGCAAGAACTCCAGCAAACACTGCTAATTTAAGCTTTTTCTACACCTTGCCATCCGGGGTGTTAAAAGGAGTTTCCGTAGGAGCTTTAGGAAATTACATCGGTAAAAGAGTAGGTGGATGGAACAATCAAATAGATGCCTCACTACCTAACGGAATATATGACCGAGAAATTCCTTTGGAAGGTTACACTACAATAGATTTGTCAGCAGGTTACAATTGGAAACAATTCTCCATTTTATGCAGAGTTTCAAATATTGCAAACGTTTTAAATTATACTGTACATGAAAACTACAGTGTAAACCCAATTGCACCGCGTCAAGTAATGACAAGTTTAAAATACAAATTCTAATTAAACCTTTTACCAAATAAATCATCTGATTTATAATTCATTTCACAAAATTCCAACCATGAAAAAAATCAAAGCAAGAAACTTACACCGCGATTTAGGGTACTTTTATATTGGGCTAATCGTTTCTTTTGCCATTTCTGGGCTGATGATGAACCATAGAGATTTTTGGCATCCTGAAAAATACACTACGGAGACAAAAAATATTAAGGTACAATTGCCTTCTGCTAGTGAAATAAACGAAAAATTTGCTGAAGATTTTGGAAAGAAATTAGGGATCGACGACAAGTTCAGACGCCATAATGTGAAAAAAGACGTTTTTAAAATATCTTTCGAAAAACACGATGTTGAAATTGACATGAAAACTGGAAAAGGCGAAATTGTTACCTTCTCTAAAACACCAATCATTAGCCAAACAATGAAATTGCATAAAAGCACATCGAATTTCTGGATTTACTATTCTGATATTTTTGCGATAAGTTTAATCCTCATTGCTCTAACGGGAACCATGATGATCAAAGCTAGAAAATTCAGCTGGAAAAACAGAGGCTGGAAATTGGCTTTAGCCGGAGTTCTATTTCCCTTAATCTTCCTTTTTCTATTGGCTTAAAAAAAATAAGACATAAAAAAATCCCGAATATTTCGGGATTTTCTATTTTCTAAACAAATTTGATTTTATTTCAAACCCGCCAAACTGTGCTCGATAGTTTCAATTTTTGCCAAAGCATCGGCTTCCTTTTGTCTTTCGTTTGCCAATACTTTCTCTGGTGCGCCAGCCACAAATTTCTCATTTGCCAGTTTGTTTTGAACAGACTTTAAGAAACCTTGCGTGTAAATTAGCTCCGCAGTCAATTTAGCAATCTCTGCTTCCACGTCAATATTTCCAGTAATTGGAATAAAATATTCATTCGATTTTACACGGAACGACAGTGCTCCATCTACTTTATCCGAAACATATTCTAACGTAGTGATATTCCCTAATTTGGTTATAACCGAATCAAAATAAGTAGAAGCTTTATCATTGTTTACCACTTTCAACTCGATGGCATCTTTGAACGGAATATTCTTATTTTTACGAATCGTTCTAATTCCAGAAATCACTTCAATTGTATTTTCAAAATCTGTAATTAATCCCGCATTATAAGGTTTTATTTCTGGCCAAGTCGAAACAATTAAGGCTTCCTCTGTTGTTCTTTCTGCCAAAATCTGCCAAATTTCCTCTGTTAAAAAAGGCATGAATGGATGCAATAATTTCATGTTATTTTCGAGCATTTCTATAGCTTTCGCCAAAGTAACGCTGTCAATTGGCTGCTGATAAGCCGGTTTTATCATTTCGAGAAACCAGGAACAGAAATCGTCCCAAACCAATTTGTAGATTGCCATTAAGGCATCAGAAATTCTATATTTTTCGAAATTGTCTTCGATTTCTAGAAGTGTTTGTTGCAATTTGGCTTCGTACCATTCAATCGCCACTTTTGATGCTTCCGGTTGTGAAATAGCATCTGAAACTTCCCAACCTTTTATTAGTTTAAACGCATTCCATATTTTATTAGTAAACGCTTTTCCTTGGTTGCACAACTCTTCATCAAACATAATATCGTTCCCTGCAGAAGCGCTCAAAAGCAATCCCACACGAACTCCATCGGCACCAAATTTTTCAATTAAATCTAAAGGATCCGGAGAATTTCCTAATGATTTAGACATTTTACGTCTTTGTTTATCCCGAACCAATCCAGTCAAATACACATTTGTAAATGGTTTTTTTCCGGTGTATTCATATCCTGCAATTATCATTCTGGCTACCCAAAAGAATAAAATATCTGGACCGGTAACTAAATCATTCGTAGGATAATAGTATTTAAAATCTTCACTCTCTGGATCCATAATTCCCCCAAAAACAGACATTGGCCACAGCCAAGAAGAAAACCAAGTATCTAAGGCATCAACATCCTGTCTAAGGTCTGAAGCGAGAAGTGAAAAGTTAGACGTTTTTTCCTTGGCTAAAGCCAAAGCTTCTTCAATATTTTCAGCAACCACAAAGTCTTCTTTTCCATCTCCGTAGAAATACGCAGGAATTTGTTGTCCCCACCACAATTGGCGGGAAATATTCCAGTCGCGAATGTTATTCAACCAGTGGGCATAGGTATTATTAAAACGAGCAGGATGCAATTTGATTTCACCATCTTCTAATACCGATTTAATTGCCGGTTTTACCAAATCTTCCATTTTCAAGAACCATTGGTCAGACAAACGTGGCTCGATAACCGCTTTGGTTCTTTCCGAAGTTCCCACTTTGTTCAGGTGAATTTCTGTTTTTGCTAAAGCTCCAATCGTTTCTAATTCTTTGGCAATTGCCTCCCGAACTACAAAACGATCTTTTCCTTGATAATGCAATCCAAAACTATTTAAAGTAGCGTCCTCATTAAAAATATCAATAATCTCCAAATTGTGCTTTTCTCCCAATGCTTTGTCATTGATATCGTGCGCCGGAGTTACTTTCAAACATCCTGTTCCAAATTCAATATCAACATATTCATCTTCGATAATTGGAATTACTCTTCCGCAAATAGGCACAATCGCTTTTTTCCCTTTCAAATGTGTAAAACGTTCGTCATTTGGATTAATACAAATCGCAGTATCACCAAAAATAGTTTCCGGACGCGTTGTTGCAATCGTGAGGAAGTCTTCACTTCCTTCTATTTTATATTTTAAGAAATATAATTTCCCTTGTTGTTCTTCATAAATTACTTCTTCGTCTGACAAAGTTGTTTTCGCTTCAGGATCCCAATTTACCATACGGTATCCGCGATAAATCAACCCTTTATTGTATAAATTTACAAAAGATTTAATTACAGATGCCGACATATCTGGATCCATTGTAAATTTGGTTCTTTCCCAATCGCAAGAGGCGCCTAGTTTTTTTAATTGGTCCAGAATTACACCACCATATTTGTCTGTCCATTCCCATGCATGGGCTAAGAACTCTTCGCGGGTCAAATCATTTTTATTTATTCCTTCGGCTTTTAATTTGGCTACCACCTTAGCTTCGGTGGCAATCGAAGCATGATCGGTTCCCGGAACCCAACAAGCGTTGAATCCTTTAAGACGCGCTCTTCTTATTAAAACATCCTGAATAGTGTTATTTAACATGTGTCCCATGTGCAAAACCCCAGTCACATTTGGAGGTGGAATCACAATGGTGTAGGGTGTTCTATGATCTGGTTTTGAATGAAAATAATTATTTTTCATCCAGTAGTCATACCACTTATTTTCAATAGTTTGAGCGTCAAATTGTGCAGGAATTGTCATTTTATTTTGGATTTGAAGATAGGCTAACTAAGTTCATCGATTCAATACGGAATCGACTCTACAGCTTGCTGTAAATCTTTGGTCTGATATTTGCAATTGATATTGAGAACAAAAGTAAATAATTAAGTACACTATAAAAAGAGAAATAAATATTTGTGCGTTAATTAAAACGAAGTATATTTACTTTAATGATTAAAAAATAAAAATGAAAATGAAAAAAACTATAATTCTATTCGCATTCGCATTGATCAGTAGTACCGGTTTTGCTCAAAACGGACCTAAAATCGTATTTTCTGCTAAGGACAATACCATAGATTATGGACGGGTTACTAAGAATGAAGATGGCAGTCGCGATTTCACCTTTACCAATACCGGTAATGCGCCACTAATAATCACTAATGTACTATCAACGTGTGGTTGCACCGTTCCTACAAAACCAAATGAACCAATCATGCCAGGGAAAACAGGCAAAATTACAGTGAAATACAACATGGCTCCAGGACCTATCCGAAAAACAATAACTGTGGAATCGAATGCAGTAAATTATGAAGGCGGAAGAGTCGCTCTGAAAATTAAAGGAGAAGTAATTTCCAATTAATACATTATTTATCAAACTAAAGTGCTTCTGAACTATTTTTCAGAAGCATTTTTTTTACAAAATATCATCTAGTTGAAAACTGAACTTCAAAATTTGTTTTTGACGTTCTACTTCTAAAGTAATCCACTTCTGGTCTATCGATTTAAAGAGGGAATTAATTTCTTGCAACGTATACTTATAAGGAACGATAGTATTAATGCTAATAATTAAATCCCCTTTTTGTAACCCTGCTATAGCGGCTGGAGAATTTTTCCTAACATTCGCAATTTCAAAAATAGGCTTTAGTTTAAATTTATATTTAAAATCCGTCTTTGGAGTTGTGCCTCCAGACTCGCCATATTTACTAGCTAACGGAACCGTTTCCATTGGCACAGTTTCCTGAACCCATTGCAAACCATTGTGTTGAATCTCTATCCCACTTTTATTATAACTAAAAGGAGTTGAAAATTCACTGTTCTTTTTCAAATGCAATCTTTGGTTTTGATAATCAAAAACCACATCAAATCTTTTCATGATTTCGCCACCTACAGATCCCATTCGATCAGGCACCATCGTAACATTTCTAATCGAAACAGAGTCTGGAAAAGCCGCAACTGGTGCACTAAATTCAAAATCAGCCATCTTAAATTTTTGAAGTCGCCCTCTTTTACCTTCAACGTCCCCGCTAAATCCCCTTCCTAAAAAATCATCAAAATTTTTCACGGGAACTTTTATAAAAGCAGAACGATCTTGAAACAACCAAACAGCATCACTGTTACCAATATCAATCAACAACTTTACCGCAACTTCATGATTATCTAGCGTAACGGTGCTATTTACATAAGGCTTGAATTTTTCGATAGTGATGGGAATCGTGCTGAATTTCTTTTCAAATTTGGTGCGGTTTCTTTCATTGTTTTGGTGAACAACAATCCTTTTTTTGCGGTAATTCACTTCGACTAAATTATTTCGGAAAAACTGATAACCAATAATCCCGTTCACAGGAATCCCAATATGAGAAGATAAATTAAACTCAGGATCCAAGACAATATAAAGCATGTGATTCTTAATCATTAAATCACTAAATTCTAACGTATTATTCGTAGACTTTAATCCTTCAACAGCGGCTTGATTTCCTAGACCTTTTAGTAATACCTTTTCAGCATTAAAAAAACGGACTTCTTTTTTTTCTTCTAAACTAAACAATATAGTCTCAGCCACTCCTGTATCTAACAAAAAATTTAGTTCTATTCCATTGACTTTTATAGGCACAAAAACTAAATTATTAATCAACTTAAACGGTACGCTGGTTTTATTTACCCCTTTTTCGAACTGAAATCCTTCTTGTGCAAAAACAGACACAACGTACAGATAGGTAAATAGTAAAAATAGTACTTTTTTCATTTGAATAATTTACATAAAAATACTAAATTATTTCGATCAAAAATGCAGATTTAACACTATATACGTCTATTGATTGTAATAAATTCGAAAAAAAAATCGCAAATTTGCAATTCAACAATTAAGACTATGCCAAAAATATCAAACAAAGGCAAACAAATGCCTGAATCACCAATACGAAAATTGGTTCCATACTCTGAAATAGCTAAGAAAAAAGGACATAAAGTATATCATTTGAACATTGGTCAACCCGATATAAAAACACCGGAAGTTGCTATGAATGCGGTTAAAAATATTGACTTAACCATTCTGGAATACAGCCATTCTGCAGGAAACGAAAGTTACAGAAAAAAACTAGCCAACTACTACACAAATCAAGGTATTTCTGTAAATATTGAAGACATCATTATCACAACAGGCGGATCTGAAGCGTTAATGTTTGCCATGGGAAGCACGATGGATCAAGGTGATGAAATTATTATTCCAGAACCCTTTTATGCGAATTATAACGGATTTTCAACGGCGTCTGGCGTGAACGTTATTCCTGTTATCTCAACTATCGAAACGGGTTTTGCACTCCCAGCTGTGGCCGATTTTGAAAAACTGATTACTCCAAAAACAAAAGCTATTCTTATTTGTAATCCAGGAAATCCTACTGGATATTTATATTCCAAAGAAGAAATCATGCAGCTAGCAGCTCTAGTTAAAAAACATGATTTATTCTTGATATCTGATGAAGTGTATCGCGAATTCACTTATGATGGTGACATACATTATTCTGTTATGAGCGTTCCTGGACTTGAAGAACACGCCATTATGATTGATTCGGTTTCAAAAAGATACAGCATGTGTGGTGCGAGAATAGGGTGTATTGTTTCTAAAAATAAGGAAGTGATGACTACCGCGATGAAATTTGCACAAGCAAGATTGAGTCCTCCTACTATTGAACAAATTGCAAGTGAAGCAGCACTGGACACGCCGCAAAGTTATTTTGACGAAGTAATTTCAGAATATAGAGAACGAAGAGATACTTTAATTGAAGAATTAAACAAAATAGATGGTGTAATTGTAAGCAAACCTAAAGGTGCTTTTTATTGCATTGCGCAATTGCCAGTGAACAACGCCGACGCTTTCGCTCAATGGCTTTTAGAAAGTTATGACTTAGATGGCGAAACCGTAATGGTTGCACCAGCAGCAGGTTTTTACTCTACACCAGGAATGGGATTGAATCAGGTTCGAATTGCATACGTTTTAAAGAAAGATGACCTGATCAGTGCAGTTCGCATTTTAAAAGCAGCAATTCCAGTTTACAATGCAACACAAACTCAAGCATAAGTAACTAAATTCTTCAGATTTAAAACTGGACTCAACCGGATTTACTATAAAAAAGGCAATAGCGAACTCGTTATTGCCTTTCTTTTTAGGCCTAAAAAAGAAACAAAAACACCTTGAAGAAGCGATAAAGTGCGTTTAAATAGTAGGAGCGATAGAAATTCTTTAATTTTTATTATTTATCTTTACCCCTTAAATAATTACACCCACTATAATAGTTGCTTTTAATGATAAATAAAGAAGAATTTCAAGACGAAATAGGAGACAATCATATTAGTTTATCCGCAAAGAATCCAATAAGAGATGATGCCTTCACCATTTCTGATGATGATAAAATCGAAAAAATAAAAAAAGACGTTGAGAACATCCTACTTACACTAGGCATGGACTTGACCGATGATAGTTTAAAAGGCACACCCAATCGTGTGGCTAAAATGTTTGTAAAAGAAATTTTTGGAGGTTTGAATCCTGCAAAAAAACCAAAAGCATCCACTTTTGACAACAATTACAAATATGGTGAAATGTTAGTCGAGAAAAACATCATAGTCTATTCTACTTGTGAACACCATTTATTACCCATTATAGGAAGAGCTCACGTAGGTTATATTTCTAACGGAAGAGTTATTGGTTTATCTAAAATGAACCGCATCGTAGAATATTATGCCAAAAGGCCTCAGGTGCAAGAACGCTTAACGATGCAAATTGTTCAAGAATTACAAATTGCTTTAGGTACAGAAGATGTTGCTTGTGTGATAGATGCTAAACACCTTTGTGTTAATTCAAGAGGAATAAGTGATATCGAAAGTAGCACGGTAACATCCGAGTTTGGCGGAAAATTTAAAGATAGCGTTACTCGCAGAGAATTCTTAGATTATATCAAACTAGAAACAAAGTTCTAAATCTTATTCACCCGCAGTGCGGCACGAAATAAGAAGGATATTGAACAATAAAATTACATTTTTTTAATGCAGAAATGCCCTAGCCCTGATTGAAGTGAAAATCCTTTTTATTCGCCCTTGCGAATAAAAAGATTGAAGCGGAAAGCAGGAAGCAGCTCCAAAAAAAACAATTGAAATGCCTTTATACAAGAGTCAGACTTTAAAAATATACAATTCACTTTCGGGAGAGAAAGAAACATTTACACCTATTCATGAAGGAAATGTGGGAATGTATGTTTGCGGACCAACTGTTTACAGCAATGTGCATCTTGGAAATGTGAGAACATTCATGTCTTTTGACGTAATTTTTAGGTATTTTTTGCATTTGGATTACAAGGTTCGCTACGTTCGTAATATTACTGATGTAGGACATATTGTGGATGATGTAGATGAAGGGGAGGATAAAATTGCAAAAAAAGCACGCTTGGAACAACTAGAACCCATGGAAGTGGTGCAACGATATACCGTAGATTTTCACGATATTTTGAATGCTTTCAACTTTTTACCGCCTAGTATTGAACCAACGGCAACGGGTCATATTATTGAACAGATTGAAATTATCAAGACCATTATTGATAAAGGAATAGGTTACGAAGCCAATGGATCAGTTTATTTTGATGTAGTTAAATTCAATAAAACAAATCATTACGGGCGATTAAGTGGGCGGAATATCGAGGATATGCTTACCAATACTCGAGATTTAGACGGTCAAACAGATAAAAGAAATCCACAGGATTTTGCGCTTTGGAAAAAAGCAGAAATACAGCACATTATGCGCTGGCCTTCGCCATGGAGTGATGGATTTCCGGGTTGGCACTTAGAATGTACCGCTATGAGTACTAAATACCTGGGCAATCATTTTGATATTCACGGTGGTGGAATGGACTTAAAATTCCCGCATCATGAATGTGAAATTGCTCAAAATGAGGCTTGCACCGGTCAAACTCCTGTTAATTATTGGTTACATGCCAATATGTTAACTTTGAACGGTAAAAAAATGGCTAAATCTACCGGGAATAATATTTTACCACGAGAAATATTAACAGGAGAAAATACTATTTTAAGTAAAGCTTTCTCAGCATCTGTAGCCCGATTTTTTATGCTGCAAGCGCATTACCGCAGTATTCTTGACTTTTCAGATGACGCGATTGTTGCTTCTGAAAAAGGATATAAGCGATTGATGGAAGCAATGAATTCGTTAAAAGAGATCACTGTCGCTGCAAAAAGCACTCTTAATATTCCAGCATGGAAGCAATTGTGTTATGATGCAATGAATGATGATTTTAATACACCTATCCTAATAGCACAGCTCTTTGAAGGCGTTCGCTTTATCAATTTGCTAAAAGAGGAGAAAGAGAGTTTGAATGCAGCTGACTTAGATTGTTTTGCAAAAACAATGAATGCATTTGTTTTTGATGTGCTAGGACTAGAAGACGAAAAAATTTCTGATAGCACTAACGATAAATTACAAGGAACAGTAAACATGTTAATCGAAATGAGAAAACAGGCTAGAGAAAACAAGAATTTTGCTTTGTCTGATCAAATTAGAGACCAATTGATCACATTAGGAATCCAACTTAAAGATGGCAAAGAAGGTACTACTTTCTCGATTTAATGTCACTCTAGTTCTGATGTTGTGTAACTCTATTAAGCAACGAGCGTAAAAAAGGATAAACGTTATGATACCTTTGATAATTCCCAAGTGAAACTATGAAAATAACTGCACCATTTATCATTTTAGTTCGGTTTTATCAAGTAGCGATTTCACCGTTCACACCTTCAGCTTGTCGATTTGAGCCCACTTGCTCCTCTTACATGATTGAAGCGCTGCAAACTCATGGGTTATTTTATGGAGGATATCTGGGAACAAAACGAATTTTAAGTTGTCATCCTTGGGGAAAAACAGGATATGATCCCGTGCCTAAAAAATCTTGCCTTCATAAACATTAGTTTTTATAGTACAAATTTTACTTTTAATCTTTATTTTTACCTAAAATAACAAAATTACAATACATGACACATGCTTTAAACATTGTTTGGAACCCATCAGAAGGAATCGATTTAGGCTTTTTTATAATAAGGTATTACAGTTTAATGTTTGTCATTGCTTTTGGATTAGGCTGGTATATCATGAAAAATATTTTCGATCGCGAAGGCGAATCGATAGAAAAATTAGACTCTTTATTTATCTGGACTGTATTGGCGACTTTGATTGGTGCTCGTTTAGGACATGTTTTCTTTTACGATTGGGAGTATTACCGCAATCACCTACTGGAGATATTCTTACCCATAAGAGAAAATCCAAACGAAGCTCTATTTAGCATTATTAAAGGTTGGGAATTTACTGGTTTTCAAGGATTAGCAAGTCACGGAGCTGCAATTTCTATCATTATTGCTATGTACTTCTACAGTAAAAATATATTAAAAAAACCGCAGTTATGGATTTTAGATCGCGTGGTTATTCCTGTTGCAAGTGGTGCTATTTTCGTCAGATTGGGTAACTTTTTCAATTCGGAAATCATAGGTCATGAAACAACTTCGCCATTTGGAATAAAATTCATAAAAGATCACTTTAGTCCGATGGATGCTGCCAATGCAACTCAAATTCCTAATCCTAAAGAAGCTTACACCGCCATTGCAACAGACCCTAAATTTGCTGTTTTGTTAGAACAAGTGCCGGTTAGACATCCTACGCAATTGTACGAAGCATTTTGTTATATTTTTGTATTTGCAGTCTTATTTTTCTTGTATTGGAAAACTGAAAAAAGAAAATATACAGGATTTATTTTCGGAATGTTTCTAGTGTTGTTGTTTACGGTTCGTTTTATCGTAGAATCCGTTAAGGAAAGCCAAGGCGGTTTTGAAAGTGCTCTCGGTTTGTTTTCAACAGGACAATGGCTAAGTATTCCTTTTGTACTTATAGGATTGTATTTTATATTTACTGCTGAAAGAGAAATTACGAATTAAAAAAAATAATTTGAATGCAAAGAAAAGCGTTATCTGGATCAAAACAGGTAACGCTTTTTTTATAATGCAAACAATAATCCAAAGTCAATATTTTTAGTAGTGTAACCCGAATTCTTTTTTTGTAGCCCGGCGTTAGATACGTGCCGGATACTTGGCCTTAGATCAATGGTTATTCGATACATTTTAAAAGTAACTCCTAAAGCAATAACGTCAGCAAAGGCAAAACCTTTAGATAATCGCTCCGTTTCTTTATCGGTAATCATTGGTCCCACACTACCCAAAGCATAGAGACTGGCTTGATTAGAAAGTGGTTTCCTGACTAGAAATCCTAAATTCAAGACATACTCTTTGATATCCTTTAACTTTGTGTATCGTTCTCGTTTTTCTATGTAATCCGGTTCGTCCGGTTCAATAAAATACAAATTTAAGAGTTGGTGCGTTGCAAAATTAAGTTCTGGCTGGATAAGTATTTGATAGCTGACTTTTTTTGTTTCTTTTACTTCAAAATAAAATTGCAATTTATAATAGTGATTTGTATAAGAGTAATTCTTGTTTTCAAATTCAGTACCTAATCCATAAGAAAAACCCACTTGGACGTCCCTATTTTTGACTTGAGCAAAAGACAGCATCGAAAGACAACAAATAAACAAAATAAAAAAAACACTTCTTAACATAACTATTAATTTAAAAACAGACTATTACTTTTGAAACTCTTTGTTAAATTACTAAAAAAAAATATTGGAATTCAGGTAAAAAAAAAGAGATTCAACTTTCGCTGAATCTCTTTTTGTAAAATTATATAAAAGCATTTTAGCTTTCTTGATGCGCTTTTTCTACTTTTCTTTTATCTTCTTTTGAAATTGTATCAACCAATACTGGTGTAGCAATAAACAGTGAAGAATAGGTTCCTACTATAATACCAACCAACATTGCAAAGATAAATCCTCTAATAGAATCTCCACCAAAAACGAACATAATTAATAAAACAACAATCATCGTTAATGATGTATTGATTGTCCTAGACATCGTTGTATTAATAGATTGATTTACAATTTCAGCAAAAGTACCTTTAGTTTTTCCAGCTAAATATTCACGAACTCTATCAAATACAATAACTGTATCATTCATAGAATATCCAATAACCGTTAAGATTGCAGCGATAAAATGCTGATCGATCTCCATACCAAAAGGCATGAATTTATAACACAAAGAGTAGATTCCTAGTACAAAAATAACATCGTGTGCAACTGCAGCAATCGCACCTAAACTATATTGCCATTTTCTGTAACTGATCATCAAGTATAAGAAAACAATTGCCATAGCTCCAAGTACTGCCCAGTAAGCATTAGTTTTAATATCTTCCGCTACTGTTGGCCCTACTTTAGAAGCTTGTAGAATCCCCACTTTTTTACCTTCATACGCATTTACAAATTTATCATATGTAATATCTGCTGAATAATGCTTTTTCAAGGTGCTAAACAACAATTTATTCACCTCTTCATCAGCTTTAATTCCTGGCTCTTGCACTTTATATTTCGTTGTAATTTTCAATTGGTTAGTATTACCAAATACTTTCACTTCAGCACTTCCTTCAAAAACTTGTGCTAATTCTGCTTTAACAGTTTCAGTCTCAATTGGTTTTTCGAAACGTACTTGGAAAGTTCTTCCTCCTACAAAATCAACTCCTTGATCTAGACCATTTGTTGCTAAAGAAACAACGCTGATGATAACCACAATACTAGAGAACAAATACGTCCATTTTTTCATCCCTAAGAAATCAAAATGAAAGTTGTTAAACATATTCTTAGAGAAGTTAGTAACAAACGTCAAATTATTCTTTTTGCTAATGTTCCAATCTATAAAGATTCGCGCAATAAAAATAGAAGTAAATAATGAAGTAATAATACCAATTAACAATGTAGTGGCAAATCCCTTAATTGGTCCTGAACCAAAAATAAATAAAACGGCACCAGTTAAAATGTGCGTGACATTCGCATCTGTAATTGATGACATAGCACCTCTCCAACTATACGATGTCTTAACAGCTTCTTCTAGCGTTTTACCTGCTCTTAATTCCTCTTTTGCTCTTTCATAGATAATAATATTCGCATCTACCGCCGTACCCATTGTCAAAACGATACCGGCAATACCAGGCAAAGTAAGAACAGCTCCAAGACTTGCTAAAATTCCAAATAAGAATAGTAAATTTATGGCTAGTGCAATATTAGCATACCAACCCGCTTTACCATAATAGATCATCATCCAAAGGGATACAATAAGTAAACCAATAATTGCTGAATTAGTACCATTATCAATTGCTTCTTGGCCTAAGGATGGCCCTACAACTTCTGACTGAACGATATCGGCAGTAGCTGGTAATTTACCTGCTCTTAAAACATTAGCTAAATCTTTAGTTTGTGTTACATCAAAAGCTCCTGAAATTTCAGACCTACCACCTGAAATTGAACCACTTGAAACACCTGGTGCAGAATAAACCACATCATCAAGAACAATAGCGATATTGCTTTTTTGAGTATACGCTCTACCTGTTAATTCTTCCCAAGATTTTGCCCCTTGACCATTCATTTGCATTGAAACTGCTGGCTTACCTGATTGATCAAAAGTATCTTTTGCATCAGTAATAACGCCACCAGCCATCGCAGGTACATTATCTCTATTTCCTTTTAAAGCATATAATTCTAAAACTTCAACATCTTTAGCTTTAGCATCTTTAATAGTAGTTGGTATACCCCAAACAAATTTGGCATAACGTTGCTCAGCTGGTAAAAGAATTCGGATATCAGCTCTTTTCAAGTAACCATTAATTGTTGCCGTATCTTTTGGAGAGAAAAGCCCTAAAACTGGACCTCCACCTTGACCAACAATTTTATCGAATAAAGGATTTTCGCCTTTTTTTGCAGCTATACTATCTTTCGAATCTGTAAGTAAAGCACTTAAAGAATCCTTTACCACTGGTTTAACCTCAGTAGTTTTGATTTCTGTTTTCTTCAATGACTCATTAGCCGCCATTAAGAAATTACCAATTTCTTCGATTTTGTATGTTTCCCAAAACTGCAATTGAGCAGTGCTTGATAATAATTTCTTAGCACGATCTACATCTTTTGCACCCGGAAGTTCAACAAGAATTTGACCTGAATTTCCTAATTTTTGAATATTAGGCTGTGTTACACCAAATTGATCGATACGTTTTCTTAAAACGCCAAAAGCACTTTCTACCGATTCATCAACTTTTCTTTTGATAATTTTTTGAACCTCTGAGTCGGTCATTTGAAAATCAACACCACCTTCACCTTGCAAACTTCTATTTGCAAAAATATCTGGAGATGCTAATTTTACAGTTCCTTTTGAATTAGCTTCAAAAGCATCAAAAAACTTGTCTAGATATGGTTTATTCCCTTGCAAATCAGCAGTTGCATCAGCCAAAGACTTATTAAAAACTGGATTTTTAGAATTATTCGATAATCCTTTTAGAATGTCCTTTACAGAAATTTGAAGGATAACATTAATCCCTCCTTCTAAATCTAGCCCTTTATTGATTTGTTTATCACTTACTTCATTGAAAGTAAAATTGGTAAACCCAAGGTTAAATACTTTTTCTTTACCGATAGAATCTAAATATTTTACTTCTTTGTCAGCATTCCCATTAGCAAAAGATTTTGCATCGTTTTTTACTTTGCTTGCAACAAAAGTGAAAGAAAGTTGGTAAATACTTACCAATGCAAATAGAATTGCGAAAAATTTAATAAGTCCTTTATTCTGCATTATTACTAAAAATTAATTATTTTTTATTTATTTATTTTTGCTTTAAACCTTATAGAATAACACTTTACATTCATTTTTAACATTAAAAAAGAATATTTCGGGCTACCTCATTTTTTTTAAACCGAGCAAATATATAATTAACGTTAAGATTAACCAATTTATTTATAGATTAATCTCAAGAAAAAGACTGCAATGATGCAGTCTTCTCTTTTTTATATGTAAATTTTTATACCAAAATCGATTTTAAAGCGTCATTCATTTGTCTGACAGCATCTGCACTTTTAGCAAATAAGGCTTTTTCAGCATCATTCAGTTTAATATCAAGAATTTCTTCCACTCCATTTTTACCAATAATACATGGAACACCAATACAGATATCATTTTGGCCATATTCTCCTTCAACGAAAACAGAACATGCAATCATTTTCTTTTGGTCATTCAAAATACTATCTACTAAGAAAGCAACGGAAGCTCCAGGAGCATACCAAGCCGATGTTCCAAGAAGTCCTGTAAGTGTAGCTCCACCAACCATAGTATCTGCAGCTACTTTTTGCAATTCTTCTTCCGATAAAAATTGAGAAACTGGGATTCCGTTATAAGAAGCCAGTCTTGTCAAAGGAATCATAGTTGTATCACCATGTCCACCAATAACCATAGCTGAAATATCATTAGCCGGTTTGTCTAAAGCCAAAGACAAATACGTTCTAAAACGAGAACTGTCTAACGCTCCACCCATACCAATAATTCTGTTTTTTGGCAATCCCGTAGATTTCAATGCCAAGTAGGTCATCGTGTCCATTGGATTAGAAACTACTACTATAATAGTATCCGGTGAATGTTTTAAAACATTCTCAGCAACCGTTTTCACGATTCCTGCATTGATTCCTATTAATTCTTCACGAGTCATTCCTGGTTTTCTTGGAATTCCTGATGTAATCACCACTACATCACTTCCTGCTGTTTTAGAATAATCATTAGTAACGCCTGATACTTTGGTATTAAAACTTGTATTAGTAGCGCATTGCATGATATCTAATGCTTTACCTTCAGCAAAACCTTCTCTAATATCCAATAATACTACTTCACTGGCAATTCCTCTATAAGAAATCACATCCGCACATGTCGCTCCTACATTTCCTGCTCCTACAATGGTAACTTTCATATTTTAAAGTTTATTCGGTTAATTGTTAATTTGGTTACTTATTATTGTGTTAATTTATTCGAATGAAAACGAATGATTACATTAAGTTACGCATCAATATTTGCGTAAACTGCATTTTTCTCAATAAATTCTCTTCTTGGTGGCACCTCATCACCCATTAACATAGAGAAAACTCTATCGGCTTCCGCCAAACTGTCAATAGTTACCTGACGCAACGTTCTGAAACCCGGATCCATTGTAGTTTCCCATAATTGCTCCGCGTTCATCTCTCCAAGACCTTTATAACGTTGAATTCCTGCGCTACCGCCCATTCTTTCATTCGCCTGATCGCGTTGTAAATCATTCCAAGCGTACTCTTTCTTATTTCCTTTTTTAACTAAATACAAAGGTGGTGCTGCAATATAAACATGACCTTCTTCGATTAATTCTTTCATAAAACGGAAGAAGAATGTCAAAATCAAAGTAGAAATATGACTACCATCGACATCGGCATCACACATAATAATTACTTTATGGTAGCGCAATTTTGAAATATTCAATGCTTTACTATCCTCTTCTGTACCAATGGTTACACCAAGTGCCGTAAATATATTTCGAATCTCTTCATTTTCAAAAACTTTGTGATGCATCGCTTTTTCAACGTTCAAAATTTTACCACGCAAAGGTAAAATAGCTTGAAAATTACGGTCACGACCTTGCTTTGCCGTTCCACCTGCCGAATCTCCCTCGACAAGATATACTTCACATTTTGCAGGATCTTGTTCCGAACAGTCTGATAATTTTCCTGGTAATCCACCGCCACCCATTACGGTTTTGCGTTGTACCATTTCACGTGCTTTTTTAGCTGCGTGACGCGCTTGCGCTGCAAGAATTACTTTTTGAACGATGATACGGGCATCATTTGGATTTTCTTCCAAATAATTTTCAATCATTTCACTCACCGCTTGACTTACCGGAGAAACAACTTCTCTGTTACCAAGTTTCGTTTTCGTTTGTCCTTCAAACTGTGGTTCTTGAACTTTTACCGAAATAATAGCAGTTAATCCTTCACGGAAATCGTCTCCTGAAATATCAAATTTCAGCTTATCCAACATTCCAGAAGCATCCGCATATTTCTTTAACGATCTAGTTAGACCAGTTCTAAAACCTTGCAAGTGCGTTCCTCCTTCGTGTGTATTAATATTATTTACGTAAGAAAAAATATTTTCCGTGTAACTTGTGTTGTAAATTAACGCAACCTCAACCGGAATTTCTCCTTTTTCATGATCCATAGAAATAACGTGTGCAATAATTGGCTCACGGTTTCCATCTAAATACCGGATGTATTCTTTTAAACCTTCATCAGAATGAAATACTTCTGATACAAAATTTCCATCTTTATCTTTTTCTCTTTTATCTGTAAAAGTAATAGTAATTCCTTTGTTCAGATAAGAAAGTTCGCGCATACGAGCAGATAAAGTATCATAAGAATACTCTATTGTTTGTGTAAATATGCTTGGATCCGGATAAAAAGTAACGATTGTCCCTCTTTTTGTCGTTTCACCAATTTGTTTAACTGGATATAATGCTTTTCCTTTTTCGTATTCTTGTTCGTATATTTTACCATCACTACTGTGAACGGTAGCTCTCAAATGATTCGATAAAGCGTTTACCACAGAAACCCCAACACCGTGAAGTCCTCCAGAAACTTTATAGGAATCTTTATCAAATTTTCCACCGGCACCAATTTTGGTCATTACAACCTCTAATGCCGAAACACCTTCTTTTTTATGAATACCTACCGGAATACCACGTCCATTATCTTCAACAGAAACAGATCCGTCTTCATTAATATCTACTATTATGGTATCACAATGACCTCCCATTGCCTCATCGATAGAGTTATCTACAACCTCATACACTAAATGATGCAGTCCTCGAACACCCACATCTCCAATATACATCGAAGGACGCATTCTTACGTGCTCCATTCCTTCTAATGCCTGAATACTATCTGCTGAATAACTGTCCTTCTTGATTTCTTCGCTCATATATATTTTATTGTAAAAAATGTAATTTTTGTATAACACGCAAATATATAAAAACGCAAATTATATAACCGTTAAAATCCCTTTTTAAGCCCTTAAGTTATTAACATTTGTTCATATAAATACAAAAAAACGCTCCCAAAATTGAGAGCGTTCTTCATTTATAAAAAATTCAAATTTTTGCATCAAACTACAACTCCTGTTTTAGCAATTGCAGTATCGGCTTTAACGTGAGCTGCATTAGCTCTTCCGCTTGGATCAAGGTTTTCTTGCCATTTCGGAATCCATTTCCTAACCGTTTGTGCCGCACTTATTTGTGGATAATATTTATTAAATATCGATCGGTAAAAATAAGCTTCTTTAGTGGTTG
Organism: Flavobacterium sp. CG_9.1; assembly: GCF_015751645.1. Classification (NCBI taxonomy): domain Bacteria; kingdom Pseudomonadati; phylum Bacteroidota; class Flavobacteriia; order Flavobacteriales; family Flavobacteriaceae; genus Flavobacterium; species Flavobacterium sp. CG_9.1. Next base: position 72,538 of record NZ_JADOVC010000005.1, on the reverse strand, counting down.
GTGCGTTATAAGGAAATTCCTTTGCAGCTCCGGCTAATTGCTCATCCGTAACTTGTGTCGCACAATAATCAATCAATTCATCAATCCACCTGTATCCTACTCCATCTGAAAATTGTTCTTTTTGCCTCCACAAAACTTCTTCTGGGAGATAAGGGTTTTCAGGTGTATCAAATGCTTTTCTTAGAATGTATTTTTCTTTTCCATCGTACGTTTTAGGCATTTTTTCTTCTGCTTTGATACGAACCGCCAAATCTAAGAACGCTTTGTCTAAAAATGGAACTCTAGTCTCTAAACCGTGGGCCATGGTTGATTTATCGGCTCTTAATAAATCGGCAGTGAATAATTTCTGTACTCTTTCAATGGTTTCCTTTTGAAAATCTTCCGCTGACGGTGCATTTCTAAAATACAAATACCCGCCAAAAATCTCATCGGCTCCCTCGCCTGAAAGCACCACTTTTATACCTAAATCAGTAATTGCTTTTGATAAAAAATACATGGGTGTACTGGCTCTTATTGAAGTCACATCATATGTTTCCAGATGCCAAATTAATTTATCTAAGATTTGAATTCCTTCTTCAACAGTAAAATGAATTTCGTGATGTTCTGTTCCTAAATACTCCGCTACTTTTCTGGCGGCGGCCGCATCCGGTGCATCCGCATCTAAGCCGATAGAAAATGAATGTAATTTTTTACCGCTTTCCGCCAATAATCTAGAGGCAATTGCTGAAGTCAAGGAAGAATCCAACCCTCCCGAAAGCAATACTCCAATAGGCACATCACTCATTAAACGCTTGCGAGTTGCTTCGGTCAAAGTTTGCCTGATTAATTCCAAATCTAATGCTTGGTCGGCTTTTAAATAATCTTCGTATTCCGGTTTGTAATATTTTACAAAACCTGTTTTTGCAGTGTAATAATGTCCCGGTGGAAAAGTAGAAAATGTTTTACATTGATCCGTAATAGGTTTCATTTCAGAGGAGAAATAGATTCTTCCTCTTTCGTCCAAACCATAATACAACGGTTTCACTCCCATTGGGTCTCTGCCGGCAATAAAATCATCGCCATCGACTACAACAAATGCCCAATCACCGTCTAGCATGTTACAGAAATCATAACCATACTCTTCGTATAAATGTACAATAACCTCTGAGTCTGATTTGGTTCTAAAAGTATGTCCTTTCAAAACTCCATCTCTTAATTCTTGGTGATTGTATATTTCGCCATTATGAACCATATAAGCCGTTTTCGTGCCTTTTATAGGTTGTTTTCCGGAATGCAAATCGATTATCGACAACCTTTCATGACTCAAAATATGCCCTTTTTCAGTAACATGCAGATCACTTTCATCTGGACCTCGATGCGTCATTCTTTTTGAAAGTTCCCCAAACAACTGTTCCTCTTTTCCTCTTCCGATAATGGCTAATATTCCGCACATAACACTATATTTTTATTTTTTACCAATTCTAAGTCGACAAATATGCAATAGCAGTTACAAACACAAAACATAATTAGTGCATTTAGTTAATATTTAAAACCAAAAAGTGAATTTTATCTTAAAAATGTAATTTAAATACCAATAAATTAAAATATTCTATTTCAACTGTAAACTATCGCTATATTCTAAAATAAACAGCATCAATTTTAAACATATAAGTCATGTAAGTTTAAAAAAATCAGTTTCTCAAATCGTGATTAAAAGGGAATATAAGTTAAAAACGTTCTTTGCAAGGCAATGTGACTTTACTTAAATGAACTTTTAGATTTATTTGATTTTATTCAAATTAAAACTTATGTGACTCCTATGTTTTAACAATTCATTCTACAAAATGCTGTTATCTGCAGAATTAAGCGTAAGTTATTAAAGGCTAACAATTCAATTACTTCACTTTCTTCCCTTTTAAATAGGTGTTTCTAGGTTTCATTTTCACTATTTTATTTTCTTCCACTTTCATTAAATCCTGATCAAACATGACAAAATCAGCCCATTTTCCCACTTCCAAACTTCCTTTTTCTTTTTCTTCGAAATTAGAATAAGCTGCCCAAAGGGTCATTCCTCTTAAAGTTTCGGCTCTAGTCAACGCGTTTTCCATTTGAAAACCACCTTTTGGATATTCCTTACTGTCTTTTCTGGCAACTGCAGCATGAAAAGTCAACATCGGATTTACTTCTTCCACAGGGAAATCAGTTCCTAAAGCTACCATTCCAGCTTTTTGAAGTAATTTTTTATACGCATACGCATTTTTAAGACGTTCTTTCCCCAATCGATCCTCCGCCCAATACATATCAGATGTGGCGTGCGTAGGTTGAACCGAAGGAATAATTCCAAATTTGAAATAATCAAAATCGGCTTCACGCAAAACTTGAGCGTGCTCAATTTTCCATCTTCGGTCTTTTGTACCAGCTAAAACATCTCCATAAATTTTCAAAATCACTGTATTGGCAGAATCTCCAATAGCATGCGTATTCAACTGAAACTTTGAAGCTGCAAGTTGTTTTGCAACATGTTTTAATCCCGAAATAGGAGCCAACAAAGCACCGTATTGGCCTGGTTTATCAGAATACGGCTTGTGCATGCAAGCGCCACGAGAACCTAAAGCACCATCGCCATACATTTTAAAAGAACGAACATTCAAATTATCCGTTTTATAAATTCCTTTTTTTAGATACAAATCAATATTTTTTTGATTTGCTGTAACCATAGCATATACGTTAAGCGTCATCAATTTTGCTTTTTGCAAACTGTCTATCAAATGAATCACATCAGGATCTAAACCCGCATCATTTACGGTTGTCAATCCATAATCAAACATCACTTTTTCAGCATCCAATAAAGCGGCAATTTGTATTTTACGTGTTGGTTTTGGAATAATTTTAAACACTAATTCCATCGGATTGTCTACTAGAATTCCTGTTGGCTCTCCATTTGCAATTTCAATTTGACCACCATCTGCTTTAGTATCTTTGGTGATTCCTGCTAATTTCAATGCTTTACTATTCACGATTATTGCATGCCCATCTACTCTATTTAAAACGACTGGAATATCAGGAAATGCGCTATCTAAATCAGCTTTTGATGGATACTTTTTTACTTGCCAATCGTTTTGATCCCAACCGTTACCCACTATAAACGTCGGGTTTTTATCTTTTTGGAAAGCCTTTAATCGGCTAACGATTTCAGCCATACTTTTGGTACCACGTAAATCAGCTTCTTGTAAACTCAATCCATAGCTATAAAAATGGCAGTGTGCATCAAACAAGCCGGGATAGATGTATTTCCCTTCAGCATCAACTGTATTCTTCGATTCATATTGTTTCGTAATTTCACTATTTGTCCCTATGGCTACTATTTTTCCTTCTTCGATCGCCATAGCCGAAGCTATTCCAAAAGCGTTATCTACGGAATAAATCGTTGCATCTGTAATAATCGTATCAACGGAAATTTTAGTTTTTTGACTACAGGAAATCAATAAAAATAAAGCAAGAAAAAGTGAAATGAATCTCATAATTAACAATTTAGTTAGGCTAATATAAAAAAACTCTTCCTAATTACTTCAGACAATGCATAATTATAACGTTTTTTCAAATTCTATACTTTTCCATAAAAATATTTACATAAAAAAACGCTCTCGAAATGGAGAGCGTTTTATCAAGATTTTAAAATCTTCTTTTTTACTGTTTATGCTTTCACATACGCATCATCATGCACACTCGCTACTGCTCTTCCAGATGGATCATTCATGTTTTTAAAAGCTTCATCCCATTCCAATGCAATTTTTGTACTGCACGCTACACTTGCTTCTTGCGGAACACACAAAGCTGCGGCATCACTTGGAAAATGCTCATGAAAAATAGAACGGTAATAATATTCCTCTTTTGAAGTTGGTGTTTGTAAAGGGAACTTGTATTTAGCATTTGCTAATTGTTCATCCGAAATCTCTACAGCAACTGTCGCTTTTAAGGTATCAATCCAACCGTAGCCAACACCATCACTAAATTGTTCTTTTTGTCTCCAAGCTACACTTGGCGGCAACATTTCTTCAAAAGCTTTACGAACAACCCATTTTTCCATTGGGTGTTCTTTATTGATCATTTTATCCTGTGGATTAACGCGCATCGCCACATCCATAAATTCTTTATCTAAAAACGGCACACGTCCTTCAATTCCCCAAGCAGCTAAACTTTTGTTCGCACGCAAACAATCGTACATGTGTAATTTTCCTAATTTACGAACGTTTTCTTCATGAAACTCTCTGGCGTTTGGCGCTTTATGGAAATACAAGTATCCTCCAAAAAGTTCATCCGCTCCTTCACCTGATAATACCATTTTTATACCCATCGATTTAATAACTCTCGCCATCAACCACATAGGTGTTGATGCTCTAATCGTAGTCACATCATAGGTCTCTAGGTTATAGATCACATCTTTAACAGCATCTAAACCTTCTTGAATTGTGAATTTAATTTCGTGATGAATGGTTCCAATATGATCCGCAACAATTTGCGCTGCTGCTAAATCTGGAGAACCTTCTAATCCAACGGAGAAAGAATGCAATTGTGGATACCAAGCATCGGCAACATCACCGGATTCGATACGTTTTTGCGCATATTTTTTGGCCACAGCCGAAGTAATAGAAGAATCTAGTCCTCCCGAAAGCAATACACCATAAGGCACATCGCTCATTAATTGTCTGTGAACCGCAGCTTCTAAGGCCACTTTAATTTCATCAATACAAGTTACGTTGTCTTTTACGGCATCATAATCGGTCCATTCTCTTTTGTACCATTGTACAAATTCGCCATCTTTACTTGACATATAATGTCCTGGAGGAAACAATTGGATTTTGGTACAATATCCTTCTAGCGCTTTCAATTCTGAAGCTACATAAAAAGTTCCGTGCTCATCCCAACCAATGTATAATGGAATAATTCCCATGTGATCACGAGCAACAAAATACTCATCTTTTTCAACATCATAAATAGCAAATCCAAAAATCCCGTTCATTTCATCTATAAAATGAGGTCCTTTTTCTTTGTAAAGTGCTAAAATTACTTCACAGTCACTTTCAGTTTGAAAGTTGTATTTGCCTTCAAATTGTTTACGCAATGCTCTGTGGTTATAAATTTCACCATTTGCCGCTAAAACCAATTGTTTATCTTCACTGAACAACGGTTGTTTCCCTGAAGCTGGATCCACAATTGCCAAACGCTCGTGAGACAAAATGGCTTTTTCATTACTGAAAATTCCGCTCCAGTCCGGTCCACGGTGACGGATAATTTTAGACATTTCCAACACTTGAGGTCTTAAAACCTCCGCTTTTTGTTTTAGATCAAAGGCACATACTATTCCGCACATAACTATATATTTTAAATGTTTTTGTTTATTTTGATAAGGCAAAGATGGTATTATAGTTCTAATTGAAAAACACAAATCCTGTTTTTAGTTTATATTGACAACCAAAAATAGCGATTTGTGTTTAAAATGTAATTAAAAAAGAATGAAAATAGAATTGAAGTTGAAGACTGTAAAGTTGTGGTCTAGATAAGACAATGTCACAATAAAATTATACTCTATTTTTATCTAATTTCCTCAACCAAATACTTCGTACCATTAATCTCAAAAGTAAAACCTTCTTGGTTTCCCATCAATTTATTTCCCAGCGACGATTGCGGAGATAAGGCAATAATATTGATTCCTTCGATATTAATTTTAGGGAGCGCCACACTCAGATACAAATAGATTCCGTTGGCTTTTACCAAGCTCCCCACAATTATAGTATTAGCAATTGCAGCAGGATCAATTTTATCCAAAACTGTTTTTTGATCCAATACTTCTCTCAATTTCCGATTGAGTTTTTCCTGCTCAATGTGCATCATGGATAGCGCCGTTTCGTGTTTGTCTCCAGCAGAACCTTTGGCATCGTTCTTCGAATCTTCGGTAAGCGCTACAATCATGTCTTTGAATACATCGATTCGATCCTGAACTAATTGTAAATAATGGGTATGTATTTTTTGTTTGAAAGTCATTTGAAGAGTTTAACCGCAAAGTAAGCAAAGTTTTCCGCAAGGTTCGCAAAGTAATTTTGTAAAATCGATTGTAGCTAAAACATTCTAATTGTATAAAACTTCCAAAAAATAAAATCTTCCCATTCTTTGCGATAACCTTTGCGCACTTTGCGGTAAAGAAAACTAAAAATCAAATTTATAATTTACTCCTAAAATCACCTGAAATCCTTGAACTGGGTAATTCAACCATTTTTGGTATCCATTATTAGTGATATTATTCGCTCTTGCAAAAGCAGTCAATCGGTCGCTGTATTTGAATCCTACATTGGCATTGACATCAAAATAAGATTTTAAAGTTACTGGAATAGCATTAGTTACAATAGCAGTATTCATTTGGAAATCTTTTCGCTCGCCTACGTAAAACACATTGGCACCAGCAAACCATTTTTCTGTAATATTAAAATCCAAACTGGAGTTTATTTTTATTGCTGGCAAATTCCACGCTTCTTGCTGAAAATTATTTGTAAAACTACTAAAACTTCCATTCACTCCGAAAGTGATATTTTCAGAGAAATCTGCTTTTAATTCTCCATAAAAGTTTAAGGTTCTCATATCATCGTATACGACTTGAAAAGAATTTCCAAAGGCGTAATCGGCATTCCCAGCATTCTCATCATAACTATTGCTTTTAAACAATGCTTTATTTCTCTCATTTAGGTAAGAACCTCTCAAGTTGTAACTCACTGAATTGGTCAATTTCCCTTTCAGTCCAGCAAAAACATCATACTGTTGATCCGTAGGTGCAATAGCTAATGTTGGGGATAAAAATGGATTACTATCTACTAAATCCTGATATGAATTTTGTCTTAAATCACCTTCGGCACCCGCATAGAAAATCATCAAATCACCAACCACCTTATAAGAGGCATTGAATTTTGGATAGACATAAAAGGTATTGCTGCTATTTTGATTGTCCCTACTATAAAAAATTGCAGCACCAATATTCAGTGTCCAATCCTCTTCTTGCATTACAAAACTCGGTGAAATTCCAAAATTTGTAAAACTATATTTCAAAGGTTCCGTATTGGTATTTGTATAATTATTTTTGAAATTTCCAGCGACATAATCAACAGTTAAATCTGTTTTCACCGCACTTTCCATTACATCAAAGGATATGGTTGGTTTAGCGTAAAACCTATTTTCAGAAGAATCAAAACCATCGGAAAAATGATTGAATTTCAAACTTGTTTTATTCAATATACTTTCGTTAAAAGCCACATTTCCTCCCAGAGATATGGTGTTGTAGGACTGTTTTGGATTAATACTATTGATCAAAATAGATCGATCTTGAGACGATAAAGTGGCACCAAAACTCTCTGGTAATCCATACCAATTGTAAATTTGATTTTGAAATCCTAAATCTAAATTCCAAGACACATTCTTTTGATTTGAACCATACATTAAATCAAGTGAAGTGTCAAAAAAACGGTCATCAAGATTAACGCTTTCTATACCGCCTTGAGAAGAATGATGACGGAACATACCGCCAACATAGTCAGTAGCATTTAAGTCTTGGTTTACGAATAATTCTCCTATAAAAGTTCCGTAATTACCAACACCAAAAGTTGCGTAATTTTTAAATAAAGGAGCTTGAATTTCTTTTTCAACTCCTTCGGCTTTTCCTTTTGAGGGTGTAAAAGTAGAGGCTACAAGAAAGGAAAAAATAGAATATTTTATGCTTTCTTTTTTAGCATTTCCCTCCTCATCCAGTTCCGGAATTTCTTTGACTTTAAAAGCATCTGAAATTTTTGGGGTATACGGTTTTACAACATTCACCGTTTCATTTCCTATTTGCTCTTTCTTTTGCGCAAATGAAAATTGGAAGACGAAGAAGAACAAAATCCCCAACCCAAAACGCATCGAAGTAAAGGGTTCCGAAAAAGTTGATACTTTATTTGTTCTTATTTTTATTTCTAAATCTTTAAATGTCATGTCTAATTTTTTTATTTTGTACCTATTATTCTTTTGTTATAATCTAAACTTCCCATTCCCCTTTTGCAATAAATTGCGTTTTCCCACCTATTTTGATATCAAAATTGTTCTCCTCTAATTTTCCATTAAAATAAATCTGAGAGGGTCTCTTGATAAAATCTCCTTGATAATTGATCATTTGGATTTCAGGAGAATGATATTTCAAAAGAAAAGCCTGCAAACAACAACTCGCACTTCCAGTGGCAGCATCTTCTATAAGTTGGTTATTCTCTAAACAAAGCATCCTACTTGTAAGCTTTGTTCCTTCTAAACAATAAAAATAAAAGGCTCTATGGTTTGTTTTACAATGAGCGCGCAACCAAGCATTCATTTTAATCTGATTCAGCATTAAATTTTGCAATACTGTTGCATTTTTAACAGGAACAATTACAAAAGCGCTTCCCGTGGTCACTTCCTGAATGGGAAATTTTACATCAAAATCATCAAGACTTAAATTGCTGAAGGATGAAAAATCCTCTGCCAAAAAAGTGTCTAAAAATTGTGGTTGCGCAGCTTGTAGCCATACCAAATCGTCTGATTGATAAACTACAATATCACCTATTGGAACTGACAAATTGATCTTTTCAGTGCGCTTCTCAAAAATTTTGTGCATCAAAACCCATGAAGTTCCTATTATGGGATGCCCCGCAAATTGCATTTCGTGTTCTGGAGTAAAAATTCGTATTGTTGCTGCATTATTTTCCTGATCGAGCTTCGTGATAAAAGTACTTTCCGCAAAGTTTGTTTCTCGTGCAATGGTCTGCATCTCATTAGTGCTTAACTTTTGTGCATCCAAAAACACAGCCAGTTGATTGCCCGCATATTTATGTTCCGCAAAAACATCTACTATATAAAAAGGGATTGTCATTCTTTGATTTTTTTGGCTTTCGATTATGCTGAAAATTTCACACTCACTTTAGTTGTTTTCTAACGTTCTTGCCGTGTTTCTTTATTTCGTAATTGATGAATTTGTTTTAGACTCTTCGGCTTTTATAGTATTCAATTCTCTTTGCGCATCTGACACTACATCTGGAAAATCAGTAAAATTTTGTATCACATTTTCTAAAATATAGGTTGCCTGATAACTGTCTTTCAATCCGTAGAAGTTTTTTGCCATTACAACTAAACCTTTGGCTCCAAAATATTTATAACTAGCGTAATTTTTTGCTAATTTTTGAACAGCAACATTTGACTGTTCAAAATTTCCGTCTTTGTTTTTAAAATAAGCATCATAATACAATGCTTCAGCAGCTAGTTCTCCTTTTGCAATTGCCATTAATTTGGTGTAGGCAACTCTTGCTTTTGCTTCATCTCCCGTTTCAATTGCCGCACGCGCTATAATAATTTGAGCATCACTTTTTACATTATCATCAGCTTTTGGATTCATCAAAACTTTCTCCGCATATGTGCCTGAACTACCATAATCTTTCTTGTCATAATACAATTTCATCAAATTGGATTGTGCAAAAGTCGTGTTTTGAGAAATATCAGATTCGTTTTCTAAACGGGATAAAACTACAATTGCCTTGTCGTGCTGTTTATTTTTAAGAAAAATTTGAGCCAATCTTGACAAAGACTGCTCTGTAAACTCGCTCCTAGATTGTGCAATTACATACTCAAAATTAGGAATTGATTTGGTTTCAGATCCTTCTGAATAATACGATTGACCAAGGTAGTAATTAGCTTTTAAGGCATGGATGCCTCGAGGAAATTGACTTACATAGCCACTAAATCCCTGGATAGCTTGCTTAGTATTGTTTTGTTGAAATTGTTTTTCAGCAGCTTCGTAGGTGTCATTATCCAATTCTGCATCCGTTACAGCAACAAAATCTAACGTACGAACCCAACTAGCATATTCATCCACTCGACCACCATCGACATAAATTAATCGGGCTGTTGCAACGGCTTCTAAAGCTTCCGGCGTTCTAGGAAAATCGGCAGCCACTTTTTTAAATTTCAACAATGCCTGATCGTCATTATCGGTGTTATAATACACTAAACCCTGACGCAAAATAGATTTAGAAGTGAAGGAGCCTTTTTTAAACTCCGTATTTAAACGCTCGTATGTTTTTATGGCAAGATCATTTTTGTTAGCGGCAACGTAGGTATTACCCAATTCAAAAAGCGCATCGTCTTTGTATTCAGACTTTGGATACAATTGGACAAAAGAGTTTAATTCGGTCATTTTAGTGTCATTTTTACCCATAAATCCATAGGAAATTGCTTTTTGAAAATAAGCATAATCCGCATCTATACTTTTAGATTCAATCACTTTATTATACGCATCCATTGCTGGGCCGTATTTTGAAGTTACAAAACGACAATCTGCTAAACGCAAATACGAATCATTCAATCGCACTTTATCAGCTGGTGCTTTCTCTATTTGGTTTTGAAAATAATTCCCTGCCTGATCGTATTCTTTTAATTTAAAATAGGAATAGGCAATATTATAATTGTGGTTTTTGTATTCTGGGGTTTTTGAAGCTTGGCTTGAACCTGCAAATTGTTTAAAACTTAACAATGCCTCCTTGAAATCATTCGTTACATATTCAGCTTCCCCTTTCCAAAAAATGGCTCTGCTAGTAAAAACTGGATCTTTTTGTTCGGTTGTAGCTTTCGTAAACATCTTTAAAGCATCTTCATACTTTCCATCCGTGTACAATTCCAGTCCTCTATAAAACAGTACTTTTTGATAGGTTAATTTATTTTCCGGCGATTTATTTTTTTCTAATAAAACCAACGCTTCTTTGTAGTTTTTAGAGGAAATATAGGAATCAATTAGCAATTTCTCTACTTCAGAACGGTTGGCGTTATTTGGATATTTGTTTAAAAAAGATTGAAGAACCGCTGGTACACTTTGATACGAATTTCCTAATTCATAACTCAATTTAGCATAATTCAAACTGGCATCTTCTTGTATCGCCAAGTCAAAATCCATTTCCGAAGCATTTTTAAAAGCATTCAACGCTTGCTGTTTTTTATCGGTATTGAGGTAACTTTCTCCTAAATGGTAGTATGCATTTTGAGCTACAAAATCCTTTCCACCAATGATTTTATTGAATTGGGAAATGGCATTTTCATAGTCTTTTTGTTTGTAGTACGCATATCCCAATTGGTAAAAATCGGTATTGTTCCACTTTCCTCTTTTCCCTTTGTAAGCGACTAAAAATGGAATGGCTGTATCGTATTTTTTTAAATTAAAATAGCTTTCGCCAATGATTTTATTTAATTCTGATTTTTCCAAAGGATTTGATTTGGCCATTGCTTTCTGACCCAAATCAATTGCTTTTTGGAAATTTCCCAACTTAAAATTCATATCTGCTTGATAATAAGAAAGCTTTTCTTTGTATTTCTCTTCACCTGAAACCTCGTCAAAATACTTTGTCGCTTGTTTATAGTCATCTCCTTCATAGGCCATAAAACCAAGATAATATTTGGCCTGAGACCCGTATTCAGCAGAATTTACTACTTTATTCAAGTAGGAAGTAGCTTCTTTTTTCTTTTTAGCATTAAAAAAACTATAGCCTTTTTGGAAATTAAATTTATCTTGATCCTTTCTACTCAAACTACTTTCATCCACTTTGTCAAACCATTGTAAAGCTTGTGCATAATCGCCTTGCGTAAAATGATAATGTGCTACTTCAATATAAGCTTGATTTTGCTTTACGCTTGTTGGGTAATCTGTTACAAATTGCTCCATCAACGCATCCGCATTTGCTTGATTGGTTCGAATGGCACAATTCGCAGCGTAATACGCACAGTCTGATTTCAATTCTTCCGTGGTGGCCGTTTCCTTTACTTTGTTGAAAATTAGTTGTGCCGATGCATATTGCGCGTCCTTAAATAGAGAAACCGCTTTATTAAAATCTTTTGAATCGTGCGTGTAAATAGCCGATTTTTGTGCTGAAAGCACCGCCGTTATTATAAAGAAAGAAAAGAAGTAGATCCAGGAAAATTTACGCATTGTGATTTTATTTTAATAATTCAAATGTATTATATTCTGAACTCTATAACGAATCACAATTGGTTTTTATTATGAATATTTATTCTACAAGGTATAATTTGACGTTCTTTTGATACTATTAGTAAAATCTCACATTTTAAAAATACACCAATATTCCTATTTTCTTTAATTCTGTTTAATACAACAGAATTTATTTTGAATAGAAGCGTTATCTTATTACTTTTACCCCATAAACAAATGCAAACTATGTCACAATCCGTACTGTCTTTAAAAAATGTAACTATTTATCAAGAAGGAAAATCTATTTTAACAGAGGTGAACTTGGAGGTAAATCATGGAGAATTCCTTTACATCATTGGAAAAACAGGGTCAGGAAAAAGCAGCTTAATGAAAACTTTGTATGCTGATTTGCCATTAACCGAAGGAGAGGGAAACATTGTCGACTTTGATTTAGCTTCTTTAAAAGAAGATGACATTCCGTTTTTGAGAAGAAAGATTGGAATCGTTTTTCAAGATTTCAAACTGCTTCCAGACCGCACTGTGAATGACAACATGCTTTTTGTACTTAAAGCAACGGGCTGGATCAATAACGTAGACATGCAGCATAAAATTGAAGAAGTTTTGAATAAAGTAGGGATGAAAGATTTTGGTAAAAAAATGCCTCATCAGCTTTCTGGAGGGGAACAACAGCGAGTGGCCATTGCTCGAGCTCTACTAAATGATCCCGAATTAATTCTTGCAGATGAACCTACAGGAAACTTGGATCCACAAACGAGTGCAGAAGTATTAGAGGTATTGAAAAAAATCAATGCCAATGGAAAAACCATCATTATGGCAACGCATGATTATGCCTTGTTAATGAAATTCCCTTCCAAAACATTGAAATGTGAAGACGCCAAAATTTTTGAAGTGATTCAGCAGAGAACAGTATAATGCTTTCGATACTAATTCCGGTTTATAATTACAATGTTTATCCGCTGGTTTTGGAGTTGCAAAAGCAATGTATCAATTGCGGAATAGTGTTTGAAATCTTTTGCCAAGACGACGCTTCACAATCAAGTTTGAATGCATTTAATGAGAATATAAATGCATTATCAGATTGTAGTTTTGTATCGTTAAAAAAAAATCTGGCACATCGTGAAAACAGAAATTCCTTAGCTGAACAAGCGAAATTTGAATATTTACTTTTTGTCGACGGGGACTCCATTATTATTAGAGACGATTATATCAATAAATTCATTTCTAATTTATATGATTTTGATGTGGTTTATGGAGGACGACAACATCCTGAAAAATGCCCTTCCGACAATCAAAAACTACGTTGGAAATACGGGAAATTTATTGAAGATAAATCTGCAACGAACCGAGAGAAGAAGCCCTTCCAATCATTACTTTTTAACAATACCGTTATAAAAAAAGAGTGTTTCAATCAAGTAAAATTTGATGCTCATCTAAAAAAATATGGTCATGACGACACGCAAGTTTCGTATCAATTAAGTCTATTAAACGCAACAGTAAATCATATTGAAAATGTTGTTGAACACGGAGATATTGATATAAATTCGGTCTATTTAAAAAAAACTAAAGAGTCATTAGAAAATTTGATTGCGCTTTATGAAGAAGAAAAAATTGATGTTGCTTTTGTAAAGTTGATTCAATTGTATCATTTTTTAAAAGGTACAAAAATTACTTTTATTATTTCCAAAATACATTCCGTTTTTCAGCATTTATTAATGAAGAATTTGACAGGAAATCATCCTAATTTATTTCTTTTTAATTGGTATCGAGTTGGATATTTATGCGCTATCGATGATAAAAATTAATTCTTTTTTATTCTAATAAATAATTCATCCCAAGTTTGCATAATCACATCGATGTTGTATTTTTCGATGGATAATTTCGCCTTTTCACCCATCTGTTGTCTTAGTGTCGCATTTTCGATTAGAGCTACTACGGCTTGCACGTAATCTGATTCCTTACCATTTTCGATCAAAAATCCATTTTCATTTGGAGTCAAAATTTCTCTGGGGCCACTGGGGCAATCATAAGCAACGCATGGCAATCCAGCCGCCATCGCTTCAATTAATACCATGCCAAAAGCTTCAAAACGAGACGTCATTAGGTAAAAAGAAGCTTCCAAATATTTCTCTTCAATATGTTGAACTGGCTCATGAAAGGTAACATTATTATAAATATTTAGATTTTTAGCGATGGAGCGTAAATCTAGATTTTCAGTTGATTTCCCGTAAATATCCAACGTCCAATCTGGATGGTTTATTACTACTTTTTTCCAAATTGCCAACATCCTGTCAAATCCCTTTTCATAAGTATGTCTCCCAACGGCGATTACTTTTTTGCTTTGTAAAGCATTGTGCTTTCTTATCGTAAACCATAATGGATTTGGAATCACTAGCGTATTTTTGACATCCCATTCTTTTCCACTTTCGCTAGTTAATACTACAAATTGATCGTATTTTTTGACACCTCTGTTTTTCAAGACAGTCTTAAAACTCGAAGTAATTTTTGTCAAAATGTTTTTTTTAACTTCTTTTTCCTCGATAAATCTGGAACTGTGCATTTCTAGAATTAGCGGAATTTTATTTTTTAAAATAAAAGGAATTAAGTAGGCTTTTAAACCGTTATCACATACAATAATGACATCTGGCTGAATGACTTTCACTTTCGCTTTTAATGCATTTTGGTACAAATTAAAAAGACTAATTGCAGTGCCTGTTAACAGCATATCGTGAAAAACAATATGCTGATTGAAGGGATAGAATAAAGCAGAAAAACCATTGTTTTGAGTAAGAATATGAACTTCGTATCCAAAGTGTTCAATAAGATAATTAGTTTTTATCGAAAGTACTCGGGCGACACCTCCCGCGTTATTGATGTTAGGAACAATGTATAAAAGCTTCATTTTTTAGACTCCAAAAATTCATTAAAATCCCGAATATAGTCTTCTTCGTCATAAACATCAGAAGCTAAAACCAAACATACGGCTCCTGAAGAAAAGTTTTGTAATTCTCTCCAAATTCCCGTCGGAATATGCAAACCAACATTAGGTTTATTCAATAGAAATGATTTTTTTTCTACTCCGTCATTTAAAACTACTTCAAAACTTCCGCTCAAAGCGATTAAAACTTCTTGCTGCACAATATGTGAATGACCCCCTCTAAAAGCATTACTAGGAACATCAAAAAGGTAGTACACCCGTTTGAATTCGAATGGTAAAACGGCCTCTTGAATAAATGCTAGGTTTCCCCGCGTATCTTCTATAACGGGAATCTTTAATAATTGAATGGAATTTATAGTTGTTTTCATTTCTGCATTTGTATAAAATCTAACTTGCCTTTATTTGCTGATTTTATCGCTGCAAACAGTTGATTTAGTTTCACTTTATTTTGTTTAAGATCGAAAAAAAGCTTTAAAAAAACTCCTTTATAATAACCGTATTTTGAAATTCTGGTTAAGAAAGCGCCTTGCACGTAATACCGTTGTTTAAAATTTAATTTATTGTCTGTTGAAAACCTCGAATGACTTGCAATAACTTTTGGCACAATAATTACACTTTGCTTTTGCTTTCTCCAATCAGATAAAAAAATAGCTTCTTCACCCATTGCAAATGGACTTCCTATACCAAAATTAGTATCAAACTTAATATTCAATTGGTCGAGAGCTGCTTTTTTAAAACTTATTTCAATGGACAAAATATTAGAAATATCTAGAAAACTCAATCGAGTTTTTGCTGTAGAAGGATATTTTTTAAACAAGAAACCACTAAAATCATCGATTGCAAAACAAATACTTTGTGCTTCTTGATACTTATTGTGCGCTTCAAGAATAGTGTTTTCAAAATCTTCTTTAAATACTTCGTCGTCATCTGCAATTAAAATAATTTCTCCTTTTGCATTTTTAAAGCCCGTATTCCTGCTTTTTGACAACCCTTTTTCAAATGAATTTACTATTCGAATTGACGGATAATTGGAAACTAATAATTTATCCGGTTGGGTTTGGTTGATAATTAAAATCGAAAAGTTTGAAAAATGAGAGAATGAAAACATCGGAATTAAAAAATCCAATGAATCTCTATCCATGGTTGACAATACTATTTCCAGATCTCCTTTTTTAAATTCTTTTATCAATTTGTACTTATATTTACACAAATATAAATAATTCAGATTTGTAAATGAAAATACTTTTGATAGGCGAATACAGTCGATTGCATAATTCTTTAAAAGAAGGATTAATAGCGCTAGGACATGACGTCATTTTGTTGTCGTCAGGAGATTATTTCAAGAAATTCGATACCGATTATTCCTTTCATTCCTCTTTTACATCTGGACATTGGCTGCCTAGAAAGATAAAAAATATCATTCACAAACTCACTGGAATCGATTTATCAAAAGCTGAAAGAGGACTCCGTTTTTATCTTTTATTACCTAAATTAAAAAACTTCGATCACGTACAGCTCATTAACTCTGATGCCATTGAGACCTTCCCTTTTCTATCGCGACTACTTTATAAAAAGTTATTCAAGAAAATTAAAAATCGAAGTTTACTAATCTGTGGTGATGAAACCCCAGTGATTGACTATTTGTTAAAAAAAGAAACAGATTATTGCATTCTGACTCCATATTTCGAGAACAATTCTTTAAAAAATCATTTTGAATATCCATTGAAATATGCGGCTAAAAACTATAGAAGAACCTTTGACTGGTTGTCTGAAAATTGTCGAAATCTTATTACATCTGATTTAGATTATAAAATTCCTATGGACAAAATGAACTATAAAACTCACTTCATCCCTAATCCTGTTAATAGCAATAAAATAAAATTTCAAGATCAAGAAATCAATGAAAAGATTGTTATTTTTTTAGGGATAAATCGCTCCAGTTACATTAAAAAAGGAATTCCTTACTTTGAAAAAGCATTGCGAATTATACAGGAGAAATATCCTGAAAAGGTAACAGTCATTATCACTGAGAACATACCTTACAGCGACTATATTAATAAATACAATACCGCTCAAATTGTATTAGATCAAATTTATGCTATTGACCAAGGCTATAATGCACTGGAAGCCATGGCAAAAGGTAAAGTTGTTTTTACTGGTGGAGGAAATGATTTTATCGATCATTATAATTTAAAGGAGAGAGTAAATATACATTCAACACCAAATATTGACTCTTTAGTAAATGAGATTTCCTTTTTGATAGAAAATCCAGAAGCGATTGTTGTTATTGGAAATCGTGCCAGAGCCTTCATCGAAAGAGAGCACGACCATATTAATATTGCTAGTCAATATTTGGCCGCTTGGAAATAAAAAATAGTTTTCGAAACATAAATAAAATCAACAGGAACAAGATCAAATTGGCAATAAAATAAGCCATTAAAGCACCTTGAAATGAAAAACGACTGATTAAATAAAAAGATACTATCAAATAGGAAACATTAAATACTATTTCAAGAATAAAATATTTTTTGACCCTAGCTTTCACAACAATTTGATAGCCAAAAGCCAATGTCATAATCCTTAAAAAATCACCTAAAAGCTGCCAAATTAGTACATCCTTCACTTTTAAAAAAGATTTTGTAAAAGCAAGATCTAAAATAAATCCTTTCAATAAAAAAACAAGCAATAATACTGCAAAAAATAATGGAACAAAGACACGAAAATAGGATTTTAATTCTAATTTGAACTCCTCCTCTGTTTTTAAAGAAGATAATTTTGGGAGGTAATATAATGATAACCCAGAGCTAAAAACCAACATATAAAAACTAGAAAATTTATTGGTAGCATCCCAAATACCAGCTTCTTGTATAGAATGCGTTTTGATTATAAAACTTCTTATGAGTAATAGCGTTACAGGTGTAAGTATGGCACTTAATAAAGCCATTGAAGAAAAGCTCTTGATGGTATCTAAATATTTCTTTGCTATAATTTTCTGAAGGCTAAATTGAAAATAACTGCTATCCTTTATTATAAAAACAAAAGTCACCACCACCGCCACTAATTCGCTCAAAGCAATTGCTAACAATCCTCCGTTTATCGCATTATTTACTATCAAAAAAGTCGTTAAACTAAAAATTAATAGATTCGAGACAATCTGCAGAATGACAATTTTTTTATATTTTTCTAAAGCAGTATAGATGGCAATCCAAAATGTATTGATAACAAGTAAAGGCAGTAACAATCCAAAAAAACGAATAGGATATGCAAAGGAAATAGTAAGAAATAAAAATTCGGATATTACATTGGAGAAAACTAAAATTATCAAACCTAAACCTACTGAAACAAATAGGAAGAACCAAAAAAAAGTAGAATAAATGACACCTAATTCATTTTTATCCTCTTTATTCTCCACGAAAACTTTAATGAATGAATTGTTAATTCCTAATGTAGCCATGGACTTCATCATTGTTGTGAAGTTTCTAAAATTCCCTAATAATGCCATTCCTGACGTACCTAAATAAATGGAAATAATCTTAGTAGAAACAATCCCTAGCATAAAACTCACCACCACTGAAATCGAATTTAGTGAGATTACTTTAAGAAGCGGATTTTGTTTGATGGTCTTTAACATTATAAGTTTCTAATAACTTTAGCAGGATTTCCTGCCGCAATAACATTTTTAGGGATATTTTTGCTCACCACAGATCCATTTCCTATTACAGAATTTTCTCCTATCGTAACTCCTTTCAAAATAGAAACATTTGAACCAATAAAGACATTTTCCCCAATATACACTGGAAAAGAAATTGGATTACTCTCATTTCTTTTATCAAGATCTAAATAATGCCCATCGTTATCCATGATTGTACAGTTGCCGCCTATTAAAACGTTATCTCTGATTGTAACTTTCGAAGAACAAATAATCGAAAAAGCATTATTAATAGCAACATTACTTCCAATGTTAATTTCACTGCTATCATATTTAGCTTCCATAAAAGTATATCCTAAATAAAAATAGGGCGACGAAATTACCCCAATTTGTACATTTTCTTCAAAAATAATTGTTCCTTTTCCTTTCAATAGTACAGGATAGAAAAGCTTTGGCTTACCCACCACACGTTGGCAATCGGAGAGGAATTTATACTTTATAATCCGCAAATTAACAAAGCACAATTGTTTTATTTTGCTAATTAATCCCATTTAATATTTATTTAAAAGTAAAACAATATAACTGACCTCCTCGACAGTCAAAACTGGACTCATAGGCAAACTCAATACTTCATCATGCATCTTCTCCGTAATTGGAAAAGACAGATCATTGTACTGTTTTAAAGCTTTTTGCTGGTGTGGAGCAATGGGATAGTGAATTACAGTTTGGATACCATTTTTGCTAAGGTAATCCTGTAGCGCTATTCGGTTTTTAGTTCGAATTACAAACAGGTGAAAAACATGATTAGATTGCTCCGTCCCAAGCAATGACAGTTTGGGCAAAATGATTTTATCGTTTTTAATTTCAGACAAATAGCGTTTGGCAATGGTTCTTCGCTTTTCATTTTCAGTATCTAAAGACGGTAATTTTACGTTCAAAAAAGCTGCTTGCAACTCATCTAACCTCGAATTTACACCAATATAATCATTATAATATTTGGTTTCTGAACCGTAATTGCGCATTGAAAAAATTACCTTAGCTAAAGCTGCATCATTTGTAGTAACAGCACCAGCATCTCCTAAACAACCTAAATTTTTTCCAGGATAAAAACTAAAAGCTGCCGCATTACTTAAATTACCTGCTTTCCGCTCTATTGCATTTGAGATATCACTTTTGGCAACTAGTACAGCCCCATGAGCTTGAGCTGCATCTTCAATAACCAGCAAATTATTTGCCACAGCAATTTCGTTTATCGCATCCATTTCGGCCAATTGTCCATACAAATGAACCGCCAAAATAGCTTTAGTTTTAGACGTAATTTTAGCTAGAATCAACGCCGAATTTATGTTGTAGGTTTCTACATTTGGCTCGACTAAAACCGGAATTAAATCTGCTTGTAAAATCGACAATATACTAGCAATATAGGTGTTTGCAGGAACAATAACTTCATCGCCTTTTTGCAGTTTTCCAAGTTGAATATAACCTTTGAAAATCAAAACTAAAGCGTCAAAACCATTTCCTACGCCAAAACAATGTTTTACACCACAATAGGTAGCAAAATTAGTTTCAAATGCGGCAACCTCATTCCCTAAAACATACCAACCGCTATGTAAAACCGATTTCAATTTTTCTTGAAAAACAGTTTCGTAGGGTTCGTTTATTTTTTTTAAATCAAGAAAAGGGATCATAATAGCTTCATTTTATAAAAATCCTGGTTGTAAACAGAGCAACCTAATTCCTCTTTTTGTTTCAAAAGTCCGGCGTGGTATCCTTTTTCATTAGCGTCATTAACGATTCCCATATCAAAAAAAAGTTTTCCTTCCTGTTTGTATTTTTTTATTAAAGTAATAAATAAAAAATCTAAGGCACGCAATTCCTCCCCTTTTTTTGTTGTAGCACCATATTGCGATTTCACCACTGTTTCCGTCTCAAAAAGTGTTATCCCGGCAATGATAGTACCATCATAATAAGCTGAAAACTGTCTGATATTATTTGGAAACTTTTCTTTAAGTACTGTAATTTCTTGTAGCGTATGTACGGGCTTAGCATTGTGTTTTTCTAATAGTCTTGGCTCTAGGACCAATTCCCAAAACGACTCCAATTCTTGTTCTTCTACGAGTTCTACATCGAGTTCTTCTACTTTCCTAAAATGCTTTAATTTACTTTTTGAAATGGTTAATGGCATCGCTAAATTAATACCCAAATTCATTTCTTTTTTATCTAAAAACGCTCCTTTTTTAAACATAAAAAATTCCATTTCAGCGTTGCCTTTTGACACATAGAATAAAGGAATCGGATTGTAATAAAAGGACTGTATCTCCATCTCTTTGTAAAAAGACAGAACAGCATCCAAAATCGTTGCTACTTTTTCTCCATTTAATTTAGCCGAGTAAACTAATCCGCCATACGTTAAACCTTGATGCGAAAAAACGACAACTCCAACTCTATTGGCAGGTAAAACAGCCACTAGCTTGTCATCCTCAAAAATCATCAACGAGAAATCCTCGAACCGATCGTTGTGGTATTCCATAAAATCTCGGTGAAATAAAAAAGTAGCATTTTTGGCTTGACCAATAAAGGCATTCCAATTTATATAATCGTTTTTTTGGTATTGTTTGACAGTGTAGTTTATCACTATATAATTTTAAACTTCGTGAAAGTAAGCAATTTTTATTTATGTTCTAAAGTAGGTAAATACCATTTGAATTTTACAGCCATTAATCGAACCGAAATGATAACTAGTGACGTCGTTAAATACAAAACATCATTATCCAAATTCAGTTTTCGAAGCAGAAAAAAAACAATTCCACCTAAAATACATATTGTAGCATAAATTTCTCTTCTAAATATAACGGGAATTTCTGTACACAAAATATCACGGATCACACCACCAAAGCAAGCCGTCATTGTGCCTAATGCGATACAAATAATGGGATGAAGACCAATGTTGATTCCTTTTTCTAAACCAATCAATGTAAAAACACCCAATCCAATAGTGTCAAATAAAAATAAAGAAGTACGCAATCTATCGAATTTTTTTCTAAATATAATAGCCAAAACAAAGCCAATTGCTATTACATAAACATACTTTAAATCGAGCATCCAGCCCACAGGAGTCCGCCCAATCATGATGTCTCGGAGCGTTCCTCCACCAACAGCAGTGACAAATGCGATGATAAATACCCCAAAAGGATCCAGCTTTTTATTCATGGCCGTCAATGCGCCCGACATAGCAAAAGCCATCGTACCGATGATATCTAATAAGTGAAACATTTGATTTGGGATTTTGATTTTCGAATTCGGACAAAAATAAAGAAATTCCTCGTGAAACAACCTTAAAACTCCCACAATATGACATTATCTTAGTTTCCAACAAATATTCGAACCCTATTATAAAAACTGGATTTTCTCTATGTATCTTTGTAGCTATTAATTAAATAGTTGAACGTCTTGAAACAAATCACTTCTATACAAAATCCATACATAAAATCTTTAGTACAATTGCAGGAAAAAGCAAAGGCACGCAAGCAATCCGGAAATTTCTTAATGGAAGGCAAACGTGAAATTGCAATAGCGGTTAAAGGGGGTTACGAACTGGAAACACTATTGTTTTTACCTGAAATTTGTTCTGAGGCGGAGGCGAGTCAAGTAGCTCCGACTGCAGCACTGATAGAAATCAACAAGGAAGTATATCAGAAGCTCGCTTATCGAGATACTACCGAAGGTGTTTTGGCTGTTGCCAAAACCAAATCAATGCAATTATCTGATTTGAAATTATCTGCAAATCCTTTAATTCTAGTTGCCGAAGCGCCCGAAAAACCAGGTAATATTGGCGCACTACTTCGCACAGCCGACGCTGCTAATTTAGATGCCGTGATTATTGCTAATCCAAAAAGTGATCTATACAATCCAAATATTGTGCGTTCTAGCGTAGGTTGTTTATTTACCAATCAGATTGCCACTGGAACGACATCAGAAATTATTACTTTTTTGAAAGAACGAAATATCAGTTTTTATTGCGCCACTTTGCAAAATTCGACGGCATATCACACACAGGATTATACCACCCCAACCGCATTAGTTGTGGGCACAGAAGCCACTGGATTAACGGAGGAATGGCGTACGGCAGCAACTCAAAATATTATTATTCCAATGCAAGGTGAAATCGATTCGATGAATGTTTCTGTTGCAGCGGCTATTT
Organism: Flavobacterium sp. CG_9.1; assembly: GCF_015751645.1. Lineage (NCBI taxonomy): Bacteria > Pseudomonadati > Bacteroidota > Flavobacteriia > Flavobacteriales > Flavobacteriaceae > Flavobacterium > Flavobacterium sp. CG_9.1. Next base: position 49,737 of record NZ_JADOVC010000005.1, on the reverse strand, counting down.
TGATTTTTGAAGCCAAAAGACAAAGAGGGTTTTAGATTTTTGATTGCAGATTTATAACAAAAAAACAGTAACAATTCACCATTTTACAAACATCGTAGTTAATATGAAAAATAAATTATTCCTTGCAATTGCCCTAATTTCAACCTCTTTTTCTTTCGCACAAATCGATGCGGCTAAAGTTGACGATCTTGTGGAGCGCACTTTAAAAACATTCAATGTTCCTGGAATTGCAGTGGCAATAGTCAAAGATGGAAAGATTATTCATGCGAAAGGATATGGTGTAAAATCTATTTTGACTAAAGAAAAAGTAGATGCCAATACCCTTTTTGGAATTGCATCCAATAGTAAAGCGTTTACAAGCGCCGCTTTGGCCATGTTAGTAGACGAAGGAAAAGTAAAATGGGATGACAAAGTCATTAAATACCTTCCTAATTTCAAGATGTATAATGAATACGTTACGAATGAATTTACAATTCGGGATTTATTAACGCACCGTAGCGGATTAGGCCTTGGCGCGGGAGACTTGATGATTTGGCCTGACGGAAGTGATTTTACAGCTACTGATATTATTCAAAATATACAGTATTTAAAACCCGTTTCCGCCTTTAGAACCCAATACGATTATGACAACTTACTATACATTATTGCTGGAGAAGTAATACAAGTAGCAAGCGGCAAGAGCTGGTGCGATTTTGTAGAAGAACGCATGATGAAACCCTTGGAAATGAATTATAGTGCTGCTTCATTTGTACGATTGAAAGATACCACCAATGTTATTGCACCGCATGTTCCCATCAACGGGGAACTAAAAGTAATCAAACGCTATAAAAACCAACTCTTTGATGCAGCAGCTGGAATTTACTCCAGTGTGAATGATTTGAGTAAATGGACCATCATGCAAATGAACAATGGAAAATATGGCGCTGATAACAAGCAATTATTTTCGAAAAAGGAGCACGATGAGATGTGGCAATTACAAACCATAATTCCAGCGGCCACAAGACCTCCGTACAATACGCATTTTAGCGGCTATGGCTTGGGCTGGTTCCTAAGTGATGTAAAAGGATACAAACAAGTTACCCACACCGGCGGATTAGAGGGTATTGTTACTCAAGTAACGCTTTTACCGGAACTGAATGTAGGAATTATTGTTTTGACCAATCAGCAGTCTGGCGCTGCGTTCAGAGCAATTACCAATACTATAAAAGACAGTTACTTAGGCATTCAATCCGAAGATTACGTGGCTAATTACAGTACAAGTCTAAAACAAAATGAAGCCTCATCAGACAAAATCACAGACGAAGTTTGGGCAGCTGTAGCTAAAAATAAAAAAGACAAAATCAAAATTGATTTCAAAAGCTTTATAGGAACCTACCAAGACAATTGGTTTGGTGAGGTGGTACTTTCAGAAAGAAAAGGAAAATTGTTTTTTGCCTCTAAACGCTCTCCACAGCTTACGGGCGAAGTTTTTTTCTATAAGGATGCGAATTATGTAGTAAAATGGGATAGTGCTTATTTCCATGCGGATGCTCATTTGTTTTTTGAATGTGATGCTACTAGAAAAGCAGTACGACTAACAATGAAGCCCATTTCTGAATTAACTGATTTTAGCTATGATTTTCAGGATTTAGATTTTAAAAGAATAAATTAAATAATAAGCTCAATTTCTTATACCTTAAGTTCTAATATACATTTGCATATCTCCAAGCTTATTGTTATTTTTAGGAAATGAACCATGCCGTTATGACAGAAATAGATTTAGAAAAAGAAAACAAAGCAATTGCTCAAGAATACAAGGAACTGCTGCGGATAAGTTATCAAACCTTAACTCCCGAAGACAAGAAACTGATTCGAAAAGCATTTGATGTGTCCGTAGAAGCCCATAAAGAACAAAGGAGAAAATCCGGCGAAGCCTATATCTTCCACCCTATTGCTGTAGCAAAAATTGTTGCTTCGGAAATAGGCTTGGGAGCAACCTCTATTGCAGCAGCCTTGTTGCACGATGTTGTTGAGGACACACCTACTACTGTGCAGGATATTGAACGCTTGTTTAATCCAAAAGTAGCGCAAATCGTAGAAGGATTGACCAAAATATCATTGGTACAAAGAGATTTAAATGTTTCCATGCAAGCAGAAAATTTCCGTAAAATGATATTAACGCTGAATGATGATGTTCGCGTTATTCTTATCAAACTTGCGGATCGTTTGCACAACATGCAAACTATGGATTCTATGCAAGAGGACAAACAAACCAAAATTGCATCTGAAACTTTGTACATATATGCACCACTAGCACATCGCTTGGGGCTATATAATATAAAAACCAAGCTGGAAGATTTAGGATTAAAATATACGGAACCGGCAATTTACAAAGAAATAGTCAGTAAAATAAAAGAAACTAAAGAAGAGCAAGATGCTTATATTGACGATATTTCAAATGTCCTAAAAGCCTCTTTAGATGCTGAAGGTGTTGAATACATCATAAAAGGTCGTCCAAAATCTATTTATTCTATTCGTAGAAAAATGTTAGCACAAAACGTGAGTTTTGATGAAGTATATGACAAATTTGCATTGCGCATTGTATATAAATCAAATCCACATGATGAGAAATTCGTTGCTTGGAAAATATATTCTATTGTTACTGACCATTACAGACCGAGTCCAAGCCGTTTGCGGGACTGGATTTCATCACCAAAATCAACAGGTTATGAAGCCTTGCACATTACCGTTATGGGGCCAAAAGGACGTTGGGTGGAAGTACAAGTTCGGAGCGAAAGAATGGATGAAATTGCTGAAAAGGGATACGCAGCACATTATAAATACAAGAATGGTGCTACCGAAGAAAGTGGATTAGACGTATGGCTTAATTTACTAAAGGAAGCGCTAGAGAATTCTGAAACGAATGCCGTAGACTTTGTAGAAGATTTCAAAATGAATTTATATTCAAAAGAGATCTTCGTTTTTACTCCAAAAGGGGAAATAAAATCGTTGCCTAAAGGAGCTACATCGCTCGATTTTGCGTTTAGCATTCACTCTGAAATAGGAATACGAACCAGAGGAACTCGGGTCAATGGAAAACTAGTTCCTTTGAATTTTGAATTGAAAAGTGGAGATCAAATAGAGGTCATCACGTCACAGCATCAAAAGCCTACCATTAACTGGCTTGATTATGTCACCACCTCTCGAGCGAAAACGAAAATAAAAAATGTTTTAAACGAAAATACCAAGAAAATTGGTGAAGAAGGCAAAGAACTGCTTACCCGAAAATTAAAGCATCTAAAAATAACCATGAGTGAGCAGGTTATTAATGAGTTAGTCAACTTTTTTAAACTAAAAACAAGTTTAGATTTATTTTATAGAGTGGGAATTGGTGCTATCGAGAACCAGCAACTTAAAGATTACGCCGCACAAAAAAGCAATACATTCATTAATTTCTTCAAAAATAAAATGAAGCGTTCTTCGAGTACTACTGCTGACGAAGACATTCACAAACCAATAGTTAGCAGTAATTATGACATGCTTGTTTTTGGGAAAGAACATGACAAACTAGATTATAAATTATCTCCTTGCTGCAATCCAATTCCTGGCGATGACGTATTTGGGTTTGTAACAATCAATGAAGGGATAAAAGTGCACAAAAAAGATTGCCCTAATGCTATAGGAATGCAATCCAATTACGCCTACCGAATTATGTCGGCCAAGTGGATCGATTCTTCGCAGGAAGAGTTCAAAGCCATTATAAACATAACAGGAATGGATGTTTTAGGACTTACAAATCAATTAACAAAAGTGATATCAAACAACATGCATGTTAATATTCAAAGTATAGCGCTGAGCACTGATGCTGGAATTTTTCATGGCCAAGTTGCGGTAATTGTTCAAAACAATACCATTTTAAAAAAAATGATTAATAATATCAAGAAGATTGACGGAATAGATAAAGTAACTCGGGAGTACAAAACGTAGCACAATAGTGATTTTTGCTGACTTTTATTAAGGCATTTTGAACTCGTATTAGAACAAACTTGAAACTTAACAAACCGGAAACTTTAAACTTTAAACTAAAAAAATTATCTTTGCCACTATATGACACTCATTTCCACAGATAACACCAAAAACCAAGAAATTGTAAAAAATGTTTTTACAATGTATCTTGAAAAAAAAGGACATCGCAAAACCCCTGAACGTTATGCTATCCTTCAGGAAATTTACGATAGCGAAGAACATTTTGATGTAGAAAATTTATATATCAAAATGAAAAACAAAAACTATCGTGTGAGTAGGGCAACGCTTTACAATACAATCGAGTTGCTCCTAGATTGTGCTTTAGTTCGCAAACACCAATTTGGACAAAATCAAGCACATTACGAAAAATCGTATTTTGACAAACAGCACGACCATATTATAATGACTGATACAGGTGAAGTAATTGAGTTTTGTGATCCGAGGATTCAAAGTATCAAAAAAACAATCGAAGAAATTTTTGATATCGAAATTACCAATCATTCGTTATATCTCTACGCAGTAAAGAAACAAAAAGAAAACTTGGAATAAGATCGTTTAAAAACATAAAAATTAACTACAAATAACGTACAGAATGACCGTAGATTTATTACTAGGATTACAATGGGGAGATGAAGGAAAAGGAAAAATTGTTGATGTTCTTACTTCTAAATACGATATTATTGCTCGTTTTCAAGGAGGACCAAACGCAGGACATACTTTAGAATTTGACGGAATAAAACACGTACTTAGAACCATTCCTTCTGGAATTTTTCACGGAAATAACATGAACATCATTGGTAATGGTGTTGTAATTGATCCTGTAGTTTTTAAAAGTGAAATTGATGGCTTAGCCAAATTTAACTTAGACCTAAAGGCAAAGCTAATTATTTCTAGAAAAGCTCATTTAATATTACCTACCCATCGTTTATTGGATGCAGCATCTGAAGCATCAAAAGGAAAAGCAAAAATAGGTTCTACTCTAAAAGGAATTGGTCCAACGTATATGGACAAAACCGGAAGAAACGGTATCCGCGTTGGAGATATTGAACTAGAGGACTTTGCAGATCGTTACAGAGCTTTGGCGGATAAGCATGAAGCCATGATTGCGTTTTACAATGTTGATATTCAGTACAATTTACCCGAATTAGAAAAAGAATTTTTTGAAGCTATCGAAGATCTAAAAAAATTAGATTTTATTGATAGTGAAGAGTATTTACACCAAGCTCAAAAGGCAGGTAAATCAATATTATGTGAAGGTGCTCAAGGTTCATTATTGGACGTTGATTTTGGGACCTATCCTTTTGTAACATCCTCTAATACTACTGCTGCTGGTGCTTGTACTGGTTTAGGAATTGCTCCAAATAAAATCAAAGAAGTATACGGAATTTTCAAAGCGTATGTAACTCGCGTAGGTAGTGGTCCTTTCCCAACGGAACTTTTTGATGAAGACGGTGCTACAATGGCAAGTGTTGGAAATGAATTTGGATCTGTGACTGGCAGACAAAGACGTTGTGGATGGTTAGACTTAGTAGCACTTAAATATGCTATTCAAGTTAATGGTGTTACACAATTAATGATGATGAAAGGAGATGTACTTTCTGGATTTGAAACGTTAAAAGTATGTACCGAATACAATTATAAAGGAGAGAAAATTTCTCATTTTCCTTACAACATCGAACCTGAGAATGTAACTCCAGTGTATCAGGAATTCAAAGGTTGGCATGCCGATTTAACCGGAATGACCACTTACGAAGAACTACCAACAGAGTTGAAAGAGTACATTGAATTTATCGAAAGAGAAGTTGAAGTTCCTATCAAAATAGTTTCTGTTGGACCAGATAGAAAGCAGACTATTCTTAAATAAGATTACAAAACGCTCTGAAATTTCAGAGCGTTTTTTTTTCCTCTCCCCAACCCTCTCCTAAGAAGAGGGAGCCGAGACCGTATTATTTTTTAATAATATTTTACCTAAACAGAAAAAAACACTTTCGATACAGCCATGAAAAATCCAACTATTAAAATACAAAAAACTGAATTGCTATCTGACAACTGGTATATCTTAAACAAAGTTACTTTCGACTATCAAAAAAAGGACGATTCTTGGATCTCCCAAAAAAGAGAAGTGTACGACCGTGGGAACGGCGCGGCGATTTTATTGTACAATAAACAACAAAAAACGGTTATTTTAACGAGACAATTTCGCTTGCCAACCTACCTAAATGGGAATGACTCTGGCATGATGATTGAAGTTTGCGCCGGTCTTTTAGACGAAGACAATCCAGAACAATGCATCATTCGAGAAACAGAGGAAGAAACAGGATACCGACTCACAAAAGTCGCTAAAATCATGCAAACCTATATGTCTCCTGGTGCTGTAACTGAAATTTTATACTTGTTTGTTGGGGCTTACGATGAATCTATGAAAGTCAGTGAAGGTGGTGGAGTAGCGCACGAACAGGAGAATATTGATGTACTCGAAATGCCCTATGAAGAAGCATACGCTATGATAGCAACAGGCCAAATTCAAGATGCCAAAACAATTATGTTATTACAACATGCCAAAATAAACAATCTTGTTTAATGAGTAATCAGACCAAGGGAGTTTTATTTGCCTTATTCGCTACACTTCTATGGTCAGTCAACATGGTCATTGCTAGTGGTGTAAAAGGACATATTCCACCAGTGGGATTGGCTTTTTGGCGCTGGACCGTTGCCTGTATTGTTTTAGCTCCTTTTGCTGCTAAAAGGACTTTTGAAAGTTTACCAATACTAAAAAAGCACTTTTGGTACCTTACACTTACTGCCGTTTTGGGTATTACTATTTTTAATACACTGATATACTTTGCAGGAAAAACAACAAGTGCTATCAATTTATCATTAATTGCCATTTCAATTCCGCTATTTATCATTATCCTATCTAGAATCATCTTCAAAGAGAAGGTATCAAATTTAAAAATAGTTGGAATACTAATCCTAATTACAGGAGTTCTGGTGCTTATTTCCAAAGGTTCCTTACAAGCATTGCTTACCATCAACTTTACAATTGGAGACTTGTTGATGCTTCTCGCTTGTTTCTTTTTTGCGTGTTACACTATTTTAGTTCGAAAAAAACCACAACAACTAGCTCCGAAAGTATTTTTATTTAGTGTTTTCAGTATTGGTACAGCACTACTTCTTCCTTTATATATTTGGGAAAATACTACTTATCAAAAAGTGATTTTTGATTCTACAACAATCTTAATTACGCTATACGTTGGTATTTTTGCGTCGCTAGTTTCTTTTTATTTATGGAATGAGGCAATCCGATTAATAGGTACTTCGAAAACTGCTTTAATTTATTATTTGATTCCAATATTTAGCGGCATACTTGCTTATTTTTTTCTAAATCAAGCTATTGGACTTACCCAAATCATAAGTATGGGAATCATTATTTCTGGCCTGTTCATTACAGCTAAAAAATAAAATGTGATATATTTTTTACAGTGAACTCTATTTGTAATTAAAGCCTTGAGATAAAAGTTAAGGATAACATTTTTGAGAAATTCCAATGTGTAGTAAAAATTCCGATACAATCAAATTTAACTGCTGGGTATTAAAGCTACCCGTTTAGTCTAACCTTTGAATTAAACGCCATTATCTCGCTTCTTTTTACTGAGGTCTTTGAGCATAAAAAAAGCAACATAAAATCGTTTTTATGCTGCTTTTCAATCTGTAATAGCGCGGTAAATTATTATTTATTAGGCTGTGGCGTCATCCTTAAATACGGTTTAACCCTTTCATAGCCTTTTGGAAACTTTGCTGCAATATCTTCATCTTTAATAGCAGTTGAAATCACTACATTATCTCCATCTTTCCAGTTGGCTGGTGTTGCCACGCTATATTTAGCCGTTAACTGTAGACTATCGATTACACGCAGAATTTCATCAAAATTTCTACCTGTAGATGCCGGATAGGTTAAGGTCAATTTTACTTTTTTGTCAGGCCCAATTATAAAAACGGAACGCACTGTAAAACTTTCACTTGCATTAGGGTGAATCATATCATATAATGCTGCAATTCGTTTGTCTTCATCCGCAATAATAGGGAAATTTACTGTCGTATTTTGAGTTTCATTGATATCTTTGATCCATTCCATGTGTGAATCTACACCGTCCACGCTCAAGGCGATAACTTTTACATCCCTCTTTTCAAATTCAGGATAATAATTGGCTACGGTTCCCAATTCAGTGGTACAGACTGGTGTAAAATCAGCTGGATGTGAGAACAAAACGCCCCACGAGTCTCCAAGCCATTCATGAAATTTTATTTTTCCTTGTGACGTTTCTGCTTCAAAATCAGGAGCAATATCGCCTAATCGTACTGTTGCCATACTCGTTTTTTTTTATTGATTAGTAACATTGTAAGTTATTGAAATAAAAGTAATAAAGAAGAAAATTTATCTTAAGATTGTACTAAATTATTACCAAAATCACAAAATGACCCTCTCCAAATTTGACCATAAGAATGCCAAATAACTTACTATTGATAAACGGACCAATTTTTGTTTACCATTCAGATGAAGAAAGAATGTTTAACAAAATATACTGTTTAGTCGGAAAGAACTCCTGAAAAACACATTACAGTTCTATTTTTTCTTTAGATTAGGCAAAAAGAAGGCGATACCTCCTATCAAAGGCAAGTACGCACACAGGTGGTAAACATAATTTATGCTAGTATGATCCGCAAGATTTCCCAATAATGCAGAGCCCAAACCTCCCATTCCAAAAGCGAAACCATAGAAAAGGCCAGAGACCATACCTAATTTTTTAGGCAATAATTCTTGCGCAAAGACCAAGATCGCAGGAAATGCAGATGAAATAATCGTTCCTATTATGACTGACAAAACCCCTGTCCAAAACAAATCGACATACGGCAACAGCAGAGTAAAAGGAGCAGCTCCCAATACTGAAAACCATATTACGTATTTCCTTCCAAATTTATCCCCTAACGGCCCTCCAATTAAGGTTCCAATAGCACAAGAAGCCAAAAACAAAACCAAATGAAATTGGGCTTCCTGAACAGACAAATTAAATTTTTCCATCAAGTAAAAAGTAAAGTAACTAGACATACTTGCCATATAGAAGAATTTCGAAAAGATTAAGACCATCAGAATTGCAACCGAAATCTTTATGGTTTTTGGCGATAAATTAGGCAAGTCGATTACTGCTTTTTTAGTGCTTCTTAAACTCAGATGGTTTTGGTACCAAAGCGCAATTCTACTCAAAACAAGCAAGCCAATCAGCGCAACAACCACGAACCAAATAATATAATATTGGGAGTTAGGAACCACAATTAAGGCGACTAACAACGGTCCTATTGCGGTCCCAGCATTACCTCCTAATTGAAAAATGGATTGTGCTAAACCACGTTTGCCACCTGAGGCCAAAAAGGAGATCCGCGATGCTTCAGGATGAAAAATGGAAGAACCAATTCCAACCAAAACTACTGAAACAATAATCGTTTCAAAACTGGAAGCGTAGGATAAGCAAACAATTCCAGATAAAGTAAATAGCATTCCAAAAATCTGAGAAAAAGGCTTTGGTCTTTTATCCGTGTATAAACCAACCACAGGCTGCAAAATAGAGGCCGCCAATTGATAGGCTAACGTAATTAATCCAATTTGGGTAAACGTCAACTGAAAGTTTTCCTTTAAAATAGGATATGCCGCAGGGATAACAGCTTGCAGTAAATCATTGAGTAAATGGGCAAATGCTATCGAAAATAATATGGAATAAACGGTTTGCTGAGCGACAGGCGCTCTTTCAATTGGTGCAGCGTTATCAGAGGATATATTCATTTTTTTACTAAAACTATTAATTATTAATGGCTTAAATCGGCTTTAAATTTGAAGCACAAAATACCAAAACACCAAGGTGATAAATGACAGTGGAATTCCAAAACCAATCATCATACTACTTAACCGCGGTTTTAAACCATGAGAAGTCGCTAAGATACTTGCTGTAATCATGGGAGCCATAGCTGACTCCATAATGGCAACCTCAATCATCTTTGAATGTTGCTGCAAAATTACGACATACAATAAATAAAGCAGTGCAGGAGTCAACATTAATTTATATAAAAGTCCTAATCCTAAAAACTTCCAATGTTGGCTTCTTCTATCAAACTTCAATTGTAAACCTACAGAGAGCATCGCCAGAGGAGTCATAACACTTCCCGTTTTCTGCAATACATATTGAACGTATTCGTGAAAATCAAAATTCAGATAATTCATTAAACAGGCGCCAAGAAAGGTTATAAAAGGCGGAAAGAACATGATTTTTTTGGCGATATGAAAACCGTTTGTCGTTCCTGTAGAATACAACGTGGCTACTAAAATTCCTAAAGTGGAAAGCACGACAAACGAACCCGGTTGATCAACTAAAATAGCTGTTTTTAAGCCCTCTTCACCATATAAAGCCTCAATTATGGGAAAGCCTAAAAAGGAAGTATTCCCTAAACCAGCGGTAATAATTAAACAGCCGATGAGTTTTCTGGACCAGCCGAATTTTTTTCCCAAAAAACTAAACAAGAAGTAGGCACCAGCAAAAGTAATCCAAGCAACTCCAATAGGAAATAACAATTCGTTACTCCACTCAATTTTTGGAATATAATATAAGGCTAAAGCAGGAAGACAAACGTAAATAACTATCTTGTTTAACAACTTGTAAATAGGAACGGGAAATCCTTTAATATTTTGGAAAATAATACCTAAAAACAAAAAAACGAAGATTAAAATAAAGTTGCTCATGGCGAAGAATTGATTGTAAAAATACCATTTAAATTCAGTTCCGGAATAAAGAAATTTATAAATTATAATTTTAACCAAAAGATAGAAATACATTTTATCTAACCTGTTGCGTGCAATTATTCAAAACGTCTGTTCGAGTGTTTTTTGTGAAGTAAAACGGAACAAAACTTCTCGATACGCTCCGCTACTTGAAGTGACGTGTATCAAGAACCGTTTTTAATGAAACTTTTATTGTTCTCGATACATTTTTCTACCGAAAAATACTCGAACTGACGAAAAATTACCATCAAAAACTAATTACACCCAACGGGTTTTAACTACTATAACACTAGGTGCTTTTTTTATTGATAAAGTAAAAAACCTTCTTACCAAGTTTTACAACATATAAAAATTAAAAATCAAGCATTAAAAATAAAACGGCGTGAATTAAATCTGCTAAATACGTTCGATTTATTGCAAAAAAATATCAGAAACAGGACTAAACAGCGCAAACGCTATACTAATTTAAATTTTTCAACACAAAGTAACGGTTTCTTAGAGAAATCCTTTTTGAAACTATTTTTGTTTTCACTACTTTTACTTTTCAAATCACACGTTTTGTCAAACAAAAAATCCCACCCTAGCGCCTTACACGAAAAAGCAGGAATTCCTAGGCCAGAAATGATTAGCGCAACCGCTGTTGAGAACATCCAGCACTTTAGAAAAATACAACCCTCAGCGGCAGCATTAGTTGAAGGTATTTTAGCAGGAAACATAACCGCTTTAAGTCGCGCGATTACATTGGTAGAAAGTACGAATGGCACTCATTTGGCAAAAGCCACTGAAGTAATTAATGCGTGTTTACCGCATGCTAGCCAATCGGTACGAATAGGAATTACTGGTGTTCCAGGCGTAGGAAAAAGCACGTTTATCGAAGCTTTTGGAAAATTCTTGACGGGGTTAGGAAAAAAAGTGGCGGTTCTTGCCGTTGATCCCAGCAGTACGATAAGCCATGGGAGTATTTTGGGTGATAAGACACGAATGGAAGAATTAGTTAAAGACAAAAACGCCTATATCCGACCATCCGCTTCAGGAGACACATTAGGGGGTGTCGCACGAAAAACCCGCGAAAGTATTACCCTTTGTGAGGCTTGTGGCTTTGACACTATTATCATTGAAACCGTGGGAGTAGGTCAAAGTGAAACTGCCGTTCACAGCATGGTAGATTTCTTTTTGTTATTGAAAATATCCGGTGCTGGGGACGAATTACAAGGCATTAAACGAGGTATTATGGAAATGGCAGATGCAATTGTAATCAACAAAGCGGATGGCGATAACATTAAAAAAGCACAATTTGCTAAAATGGAATTCAATAGAGCATTGCATCTTTTTCCAGCTAAAAAATCCGGTTGGACGCCTACAACCTCAACTTGCAGTTCTGTTACACACGAAGGAATACCTGTGGTTTGGGAAACTATTGAAAAATTTATTGAATTGACAAAAGGAAATAATTACTTCTTTGAAAAGCGAAAAGAACAGAATCAATATTGGATGTTAGAAACGATAAACGAGCAATTGAAAACCAATTTTTACAGCAATCCGGAAATTCAAAAATCATTGGATTCAACCAAAAAAGCGGTGCAAAATGATGAAATTTCACCCTTTGCAGCCGCTCAGTTTTTGCTGGAAAAATATTTTAAAAAAGACTAGTATTTTATCCTTTGATCTTTAGTTCTAAATAGGTTTCGTATCCATATTTTAACATCAGAAGTCCTAAAATAATTTTGATAAATTTACCAATAATATATCCTACACTATGTCCTAAATTATAAGCATTTCCAAAGTTCGTATTCGATTTAATTTCAAATGGTAAAAAGTTAAAAATCCCAGTGATAATTAGCATCGTCCCAAAAACAAACATGACATACATAAATATATTTTTCATTTCTACCTAAATTTTATTAGTTGCACAAAAAACAGGAACTAATATCTATTACAATTGTCCCTTTCCATAAAGTTTACTCTTTCTCGTAACGTTCCATTTCTCGATCGTAGAATTCGTTTGCAAGAACAATAAGCCCTTCCAATTCCGCATTTAATTCGCCTTCATCAAGATCTTCGGCTTCTTCGATAAACTCTACCTCATCATCCTTCAGATTGATAATAAAACGAGGATAATCAAGATGGATGATAAAAATATCCTCTGGAAAATCAGTATTGTCGCCTAGTAAAAATTTTGGTAATTCCATGAATTTGATTATTTAAGTAATTTAGTTATTTTATTTTTTTTCGTTTTGAACCACCAACATTCTTGTCAATCGCGCAAAGCGAATATACAAAAATAAAGCGGCAGCAGTCAATCCTGCCAAAAGTCCAATCCAAATTCCAACAGCTTTTAGTTCCGTAAACTTCCCTAAATAATATGAAATCGGAAAACCGATAACCCAGTAGGAAACGAAGGTAATGTACATGGGAATTTTTACATCTTGTAAACCCCGTAAAGCTCCCAAAACAACAACTTGAATCCCATCGGAAATTTGAAAAATGGCAGCTACCAAAAGTAACTTAGAAGTGATTATAATAATTTCTGAATTATCTAGCACTTGACTCGGATCGTCCATATTTAAAAACAGATGGGGCAAAAATTGATGAAAAACCACAAAGATGATCGCAAATAAAGTTTCCAGAATTATGGCTAACAAGAAAATAGATCGAGCAACAACAATCAATTTTTCATAATCATTCATTCCTTTAGTATGACTGACCCGAATCATTGCCGTAACACTTAATCCCATCGCAACCATAAAGGTTGACGAGGCTAAAATAAGCGCAATTTGATTGGCTGCCTGGCTATTTTTACCTAAAGAACCAGAGAGCCAAATTGCAGCAGTAAACAAGGTTACTTCAAATAACATTTGCATGGCTGAAGGCAAACCAAGATCGATAATTTTCTTCAAAATTGATTTGCGAATTTCTTTAAAGCTAAAGTTCTTAAAATATTTTTTCATGACGGAATTATTTTTCATGAGATAATGCATAAAAACAACCATCATTATTCGGGAAATTACAGTACCCAAAGCCGCACCTAAAATACCTAATTTTGGAAAAATCCAAATTCCGTAAATCAATACATAATTAAAAAAGATATGTACCACATTCGCTAATAATATAGCGTACATAGAATATTTAGTTTTCGCTAATCCATCCGCAAATTGCTTGTAACCTTGATAAATGATTACAGGAATTAAAGAAAAGGCCACCCAATCAATATAAGGCGCCGCCAAGTCAGCCACTTCTTTGGGTTGTTGCATCAAATACATAATTTGTTTGGAAAGCACCGTCAAAATAAATAATGCAATGCCTAATACCGTGCACAAAAGCAGTCCATGATGAAAAGTAGTTCGGATTTTTTGATCATCTCTCTCCGCATCTGCTTCTGCAACTAATGGTGTGATTGCTGTAGAAAACCCAATTCCTATAGACAAAGCTATAAAGATGAAACTGTTACCTAACGAAACAGCCGCCAACTCGGTAGAACCCAATTTACCAACCATAAAATTATCAACGATTCCTATTAAAGTATGCCCTAACATTCCTAAAATAACAGGATAGGCTAATTTAATATTATAAGAAAACTCTTTGAAGTATATAGAAAAATTCACTTTTCGCTTTTTTGTTGGCAAATATAATTAGAAGCTTTCAATTGCATCCATACAATTGGATATATAACGTATTTATTTTATTCTGCTACCTGCAAAAACAAGGAATTCTATAACAAAACAACTTAATTCTATAACTTTTGAAAAACTTACAGTCTTACTTTTGCAATGTTGTTTTTAGCCAAACAAAACCCCTAAAAACAACGAAAATATTAAAAAAATACAATTATGAAAATCGCAGGAAAAATTAAATTCGCACTAGCACTTACAATCTCAATGATGTTTGCTAGCAATGTAGAAGCTCAAGAAACAACAAATGAAGCAACAAATTACGATCAAGGATTTCGTTTAGGATTTGGTGCAAATGCTGGATACTCAGTACATGACCCATACAAATTAGCACTTGGAGCTGATGTAAGAGGACAATATGATTTATCAAAAAGATACTCTTTGACTTTGACTACAGGTTACACTAACTTATTTGTCAGCAAAGCGGATGCTTTTCCTGGACAAACAGAAGGAAAAGATTTAGGGATTATCCCAGCAAAAGCGGGTTTTAAAGCTTTTGTATGGAATGATCAATTTTACTTAATGGGAGAAGCTGGTGCTGCATTTGCAGTAAGTAATGTAGATAATACTAGAGAGAAAACTTCTTTATTGTTATCCCCAAGTATAGGTTACGCAACTAAGTACATAGATGTTTCTTTGAACTATACACATTACAGTCATTTTGATCGTCTAAACAATAATGGTTCTCTTGGTAAAGGAGTTGGACAAGTAGGTGTTCGTTTAGCTTATGGTTTCAAACTATAATCCTACTTTGAATTAGATATAAAAAATGCCCTGAAATTTCAGGGCATTTTTTGTTTATTACAACGAATACTTTTTATCTGTCAAGGTTCGCATAAAGGCTATGAGTTGTTTTTTTTCTAAGTCTGTCAAATTGAGTTTGTCCTCGGGCAATGTTTGATTTGGTAAATTAAAACCCAACCCGTTCCCGCCGCCATCATTATAAAAATCAATTACTTCTTCTAGTGTTTTGAAAACACCGTTGTGCATGTATGGCGCAGTCAATTCCACGTTTCTTAACGTTGGTGTTTTGAAAGAATTGCGATGAATCTCCGCTTTAGTTAAATCAAATTTTCCTAAATCAGTATCTAATTTTTTGTAGTGGTTTGGAACTCCCAAAACTTCACTTTCTGATTTCATAAAACTCGGCGGTACCGTTCCGTTTGTTAAGGGAATAAAATGGCATGTGGCGCATTTTGCTTTTCCGGCAAACAAATTAAAACCTGCAACTTCATTCCAATCAAACTTTTCATTATCAAGCATATAGGCATCAAACTTAGCATCATATTTACTCAACGATCTGATGTAGGACGCCAATGCGTTCTTGATCCCAAATTCATCTATTTCTTTATTGGGAAATGCCTTTTGGAACCTCGTAACATAACTCACTTTATTTTTTAGAGCTAAAACTGATTGTACCAAAGAGCCGTGCATTTCATTTTCATTTTTAATAACCGCTACCGCTTGGTCTTCCAGATAATTGACTCTAGAATCATAGAAAAATACGCGTTGAAATGCAATATGAGTCAGTGTGGGTGTATTTCTTTTTACTAAAGATTTACCATCCAATGAAATGGCTTTTTCCAAACCATCCGTAAATGCTTTTTCTGAATGATGACACGAAGCACAAGCACGAGAATTATCTCCTGACAAAACAGGATCATTAAACAATAATTTCCCTAAGGCTATTTTATCTGACGTTGTTTCATAATCTGGAAATGCAGAGAAAGCCTCTACGTCAAAGGCATTTGCATCAAAAAGTGTTTTTGCGCTAGTTCTTAGTCCTCTTGTCTCTTTCAAGAACGGAATTTTTAAGCTGACTTGCGTTTTATGTAAACCAATGCTTAACGGATTAGCAATTTTGCGAATAAAAAAAGCACGATCAAAGGAATTAAAAGAGGAATTGTCTTTTAAATATCGCTTTCCTACTTCCAGTGTAGTTAAAACCTGCTGCAAAGATGCATCCTGTGAATTAGCTGCATAAATTTTATAATATTTTTCAATACTTTCTAGCGCTACTTGTGCTTCCGGAATGGATTGTTGCGCAATAGGGGAATCAAATCCAGTTATTCCCAGCGTTATGACTCTAAAAACTTCCAAACGCATCGCATCAAAAACATGCGCATCTGTGAATTCATTTGTTTGTGACACTTTGACCAAGCGCTTTAAGTTTGCTGATAGAATACCCATTTCCGTTAGCAATTCGGCTTTTAACTTTGCATTATACTCGGGAAAAATAAATTCTTCAATCACTTGAAATCCTTCAGCAGGCAATGTCTTTTTATCATTTTCTTCAAATTCTGCTAAGGCTGGCCCATTTATAGCTTTGGCAACTGCAGGAAAATAATATTCACTAATTATTTCTACTTGTTTGTAACTAGAGTGTGCCTGCAAAAATTGTTGTTGGAGTGCTGCTGTTGCAGTATTCGACTTAATTAAACGTTCCAGTTTAGAAACCTCTTCTACGACTTTTAGAATGTCGGCTTTGTATATATTATTTACCGATTCATGCTTCGGAATTGTTTTTTGGCAAGAGACCAATACGATAAGAACCAATAAAATACAACTATTTTTCATGATAAAGGGGAGTAATTTAAAAAATTATAAATAGCAAAAACCACGGTTCTTAAAAATTGAAACCGTGGCTACTTGCAATTATTTCATTGGTATTTATCGAGCTAATCCTTTGATCAAAACGATTTGACTTGCCTGATCTTCATTTGGACGATTTGTTCCTCCATCCACTCCTTTATACTTTGTCCCTCTCCAAGTATGAGGTTGAACACTCAATAAAAAAGTATCATCAATTCCTAATTGATCGGAAACATCAATCATGGCTCCGTATTCCCAATCTCCAAATTTACTTATTCCTCCAAAATTATATTTGGCTGCATCAGTAGCGGTACGACGGTGGTCCAACTCTACCACTACTTTCAGCTGTTTGGTTGCCATATTGTATTGATAAATGTAAGCGTCATGTGTTTCATCGCCATAGCCATTAGCATCTTCCTGAACATAAACATAGTTTTTTGTCACGCAGATATTATCTGGATTTTGAAATTTTCCTGCAATTCCAGTACGATCATCGCCATCAAGAAGTACTTCAAGAGTTCCAGCCAAAGGATTGTTTACCTCTAAATTCAGTTTGTACACTCTACCATATTTTGTTCTGGAAGCATCTGCATTATTTCCAGTAGTGTTTTGTCCTGTAACATTAAAGTAAATTTCTCTCGCTCCTGCATCCGAACCTTTTTTATAATCTAAGTCCTCTACTCTACCAAATTTAATTCCTTTCAATGTATTTACAGCGGCGTTGATAGCGGCTCCAGTCATTGTGCTATGGTTTTCAATTTTCACAAAAGAAACACCGTAGGACTGATTCAATACCATATCTTTTTCTCTCTGATTGTCGTTTGTTCTTTTCATCATGTACAGAGATCCATTTATTAAATCACCAACAGTATTTGAAACATACATAAATACTTGACCTCCGTACGTACCTGAATCATCGTCCCCAATTACAATTACAGTTTTACCCGCAAAGGCAGACGCTTTTAATGGCAAAGCATTTTCAGCACTAATCCTACCTAAAGCAGGTAACTCCTTAGACACTGATGCTGATGCAACATCTGCAAAAGGATTTATTCCATGCGTACGAGATTCCTCGCCAGATTCTCCACAAGTCAAAAATAAGGGTCCAAAACCATGTTCAGCTACAGTTGCCATCGTAGCGCCACATAATCTCCAAGTACCTCCATTAGAATTCAATAAATATTCTCCTTTTGTTGGTTTGAATGTTTGGTCCAAAGTGACTCTTGATACCGCAAAATTGTCCTCGTGATTGACCAAAAAAGTAAAAGTCCCATCCGCATTTTTAAGTAATCCTGATCCATCCGCAGAACCTCCAAAAACAAAATTTGGACTTCCTGCCAAAACATCATCTGAAGTGATTAGTGAAAAAAGTTCTACGTTTTCAAAACCTGATTGCTTTTTCAATAACACCGGAGTTACAGATTGATTTGCTAAAATAACACTCGTTGTTTGGCTAGAAGATTTAGAATCATTCTCACAGGAGAATAATGATGCTAAAAATAACATTGGTAAAATAGTTCTTTTCATTTTGGTTGTTTGTTTAAATTTTAAGCAAAGTAATGCTGTGAATTTAAACTCTGAATGAATTGAACATTAACAAAAAGCTAACAGTTGGCGGTTTTTAAAAGCACTAAAAACAATAAATTTACATCCTAACCGTATCATAATAGAATCATAAACTTCTAGTAACTTTTGTACGAAAATTAATTACATCAAACCTCTTTTTTCAATATATCCTTATACATTTCAATATTCGCTTTGACTTTTTCATCCATTTTTGGCTCTTGGATATCCTTGTGTTGCTGCATTTCTTCCCAAATAATTTTACCTACAATATAACGTGCCATTTCCTTATCATCAGCGGGAACAACATACCAAGGTGCTTTTTCAGTAGACGTATTATTTATTGCCTCTTCGTAATGCTGCATGTATTCATCCCAATGTTCTCTTTCTTTTAAATCTCCCGTAGAGAATTTCCAATTGTGTTTTCCCTCTTCTAAACGCCGCAACAAACGTTGTCTTTGCTCTTCCTTGCTCAAATGCAAAAAGAACTTCAACACGATAACTCCATTTTGGGTAATGTGCTTCTCAAAATTTCTGATCTGTTCCATGCGATTGTCCCAAAACTGAGGTGTAATATCCGCCACAGTTTCTATACCAGGCAAATTTTCATTCAGGATGTATTCAGGATGTACCCGCGTAACCAAAACATTCTCATAATGGGTCCTATTAAAAATAGTAAACTTTCCTTTTTCTGGCAAAGCCAAATAATGGCGCCATAAGTAATCATGTTCCAGTTCTGCAGAATTAGGCGTTTTAAAACTATGCACTACTACCCCACGGGAATTGAATCCTTTAAAAACTTCGCGTATCAAACTGTCTTTTCCAGAGGTATCCATTCCTTGCAAACAAATCAAAACACCGTAACGATTGTGCGCATACATTACGTCCTGTAAGTCGCTCAATTTACTGCTTACGTTTTCTAACTTGTCTTCTTTTTTATCATCACTCGCACCAATATCTAAATTGGTTGGTAATTTTGACAATTCAATGGGGTTGACTACTTTAAAATCATTGGGATTTATTGACTTCATAAGAAATAATTTATCTTTACCTCTCAAATATAATAAATTATAATAAGCCTTTTCCGGCTGTACACTTGAATCTTTTCATTTTTAAAACAAAAGAGAGAAACGATCGGGAATAGGGACTCTTTTTCAAAACACGCACAATGGAAAAATTCACACTGGAACAACAATTTCAAATCAGCGGCATTGGCGCTGCATCGGGACTGATCTACAAAGACAATTCACTTCTGATTATCGGTGACAACAGCAGCTATCTTTACGAATATAATATGAATTCTCGAAATTTAAAGCGCCATCCACTACTGGAAAATCCATCCGAAAACATTCTTAAAAAGGAAAAACCAGATTTTGAAGCCATTACGCCTTTTGGCGAAAGCATTTACGTTTTTGGTTCGGGTTCAACCCAAAAAAGAAACAAAATGGTACAAATTAATGCAGCTGATAAAAAAATAGTAGCTACAAATGACCTTACAGATCTGTATGCAGTTCTACAAAATTCTGCAGAAATAAAACCCGAAGATTTCAATATTGAAGGTGCAATTTACGATGGTAAAAGTTGGTATTTATTCAACCGTGGAAATGGAAGTTCTACTAAAAATGTTCTTTTCGAACTAAAAGGAGAACTACTGACCAAGCAAATTACTGTTCTATCTTACGCCTACCAACTGCCAACAATAAAGGGAGTTCAAAGCAGTTTCACTGATGGAATTCTAGTAGAAAACACCATTTATTTTTTGGCCACAGCCGAAGACACGACATCTACTTACGAAGATGGTGACGTATTAGGAAGCCTTATTGGAAGCATTGATCTGAAAACCATGAAAATTAATTTTACAAAAAAAATCAGTGATAGCCATAAATTCGAAGGCCTAACATTATATAAGCACTCCAAAGAAAAAATTGAATTTCTATTGTGTGAAGATAAAGATACCGATACTTTGGAAACGGACATTTACAAACTAAGTCTCAACTTGGACTGCGCTACAATCATTTAAACAAGGTTGAAAAATTGCTTTCCCTTGTAACAATTGTTCCATAACTGAGTCTAACAATTAAAAATAAAACACGACCAATGAAAAGAATATTTTTTGCATTAGCATTTGCTTCCGTTTTTTGGAGCTGCAAAACTGCCGGAACAGGCACAACGATGTCAAAACCAGCTATGGAAAAAGTGGCTGTTGCTATCGATTTAAACAATGTTAAAGAGGATAAGGTTATGGTTGTCGTTACATCCCCTAAAATAAGCCTGGATGAAGTAACCTATAGCGTTCCTAAAATTGTACCTGGGACTTACTCTATTGATGATTATGGGAAATACATTGAAGATTTCAAAGCATTTGATAGCAAAGGCACTTTACTTTCAACGACCAAAACAGATGAGAATACTTGGACCATCAAAAATGCGAAAACATTAGCGAAAATCACCTACCTCGTAAACGATACTTTTGACACTGAAAAAGGAAGTGGTTTTGGCAATATTGATATTTTTTCACCAGCTGGAACTAATATCGATGCAGGTAAAAATTTCATGCTTAACATGCATGGTTTTGTAGGCTATTTTCAAGATAAAAAAGACCTTCCGTACACTGTAAGTATTTCACATCCGGAAACACTTTGGGGAGCTACATCAATGACCGACATGGATTCAAGCACTACAAATGATTTATTTACTACAGCTCGGTACGCAGAATTGGTCGAAAATCCAATTATGTATGCTAAACCGGACTACACCACTTTTACAGTGGATGGTATGGAAATCTTAATTGGTGTGTATTCCCCATCTGGAAAAGTAACTGCTGAAAGTATAACTCCAGAAATGAAAACGATGATGACGGCTCAGAAAACGTTTTTAGGAAAAATCAACGCTACAAAAAAATATAGTGTTTTATTGTATTTATCAAGCCTGACGCCTACTGACGCCAAAGGATTTGGAGCTTTAGAGCACCCAACGGCAACTACCGTAGTTTTACCGGAAATGATGCCTAAAGCAGAGTTGGTAAAATCAATGCAAGATGTTGTTTCACATGAATTTTTTCATATTGTAACTCCATTGTCGATTCATTCTAAAGAAATTCATTATTTTGATTACAACACGCCAAAAATGTCACAACATTTATGGATGTATGAAGGAGTTACGGAGTATTTCGCTAATCTTTTTCAAATCAATCAAGGATTAATTACCGAGCAAGAGTTTTACACTCGCATGTCAGAAAAAATTGAGCATGCAAATGCAATGAATGACACTATGCCCTTCACAACCATGAGTGCTAATGTTTTGACAGAACCTTATAAAGAGCAGTACTTGAACGTTTATGAAAAAGGAGCGCTTATAGGAATGTGCCTAGATATCATCATTAGAGAAAAAAGTAACGGTCAGAGAGGAATTCTTGATTTGATGCAAAAATTATCTACTGAATACGGTGCTGCTAAACCTTTTAATGATGAGGAGCTTTTCGCCAAAATTACATCATTAACCTATCCTGAGGTGGGAACTTTTTTAACAACTTATGTTTCTGGAGCTACTCCCATTCCTTATGAAACCTACCTCTCCAAAGTAGGAGTTACAAAATCTATGAAGCAAGTCCCTGGAAATGTATTCCTAAAAGGACAAACTCCTTACATTACAGTAGACCAAAAAACAAAAGAAATTATCGTGATTCCAGCAATAGAATTAAACGATTTTTATAAAAATTTAGGAATAAAAGGCGGTGATATTTTAGTATCCATCAATGACAAATCATACTCCTTGGACAATATTTACGAAATGATTACTATCAGCCAAACTTGGAAAGAAAATGACTCGATCTCTATTAAAATAAAACGAGACGGTAAAGAACAAGTGATTAAAGGCAAAGTAAAACTTCCTTATGAAGAGAAAGAAGGACTAAATGCTACTGATACAACAAAAACGACCTTAAAAGAGGCTTGGCTTAAAGCATAACCCAAAATAAAATTGAGAAATCCCAATGTAGCAATAGATTGGGATTTTTTTTGTGAAATTTGGAACTATATCTAAATTCTTTCCAACAATTTTCTTTATTTTGCGGCCAAATCTAAACACTATTAAAATCGGCATGATTTAATTCAAAAGCTCCGGCACAAATCATAAAAAAATTACGAAGTCATGCTCCAAAAAAACAAATTTTACTTTCCCATGAAAAAATCAATTATTGCATTCGTTGCACTTTTATTATTATCTGCTTGTAACAAAAACGAATCAAAAGGCAACTTACATATTACTGGAAATATTAAAGGATTAAAAAAAGGAACGTTGTATATTCAACGAATTGTAGATACAGCGTTGGTTGCTATCGACACCATCAATATCGATGGGAGCTCTTCTTTTGAAAGTAATTTGGATCTAAAATCTCCTGAGATGCTTTATTTATTCTTAGACAGAGGCGTGACTAATTCTTTGGACAATAATTTACCATTCTTTGCTGAGCCTGGAACCATAACTATTGAAACAACTTTGGATCGTTATTTATCTGACGCCAAAATAAAAGGGTCCAAAAATCAAGAAATATTTGAAGAATATAAAAAAATCAATACCCGTTTCACAGATGAAAATCTGTCTTTGATCGAGCAAAAATTTAATGCCATCAAAAGCCAAAACACACAAAAAATAGATAGTTTAAGCGCCAAACAAGATTCTAATATCAAAAGAAAGTACTTATTTGCTACCAATTTTGCACTAAATAACAGAAAATTTGAGGTAGCTCCTTACATTGCGTTATCCGAAATCTATGATATAAACATCAAATATTTAGATACGATTCAAAAATCAATGTCTCCAAAAGTAGCACAATCTCTGTATGGCAAAAAACTTACAGAATATGTTAGTTCTATTAAAAAGCAAAAATAAAAGACTCCTAATTGTTACTGTTACCTATTAAAACAAAAAAATCATCTTGTTCTGCAAGATGATTTTTTTGTTTTGTATAAAGTAGTAAAGAAATTAGAATACGCCTAATAAAACCTCATTATTACTTAGATCTAAAAAGCTCTTTAAACGCTAAAAGCCATTCTTCCAATAATCATTCCCACAAACATTAAGAGATAAAGAGAGAAAACAACAAGAGTCATTATCCCTATAAACTTATAATGTGATTTTAAATATCTAAAAGAAGTAGTCAACGTTTCAGAATCATTGGTATTTAAAGCTGCTTTAGCATTAGATGCGAATTTATTCAAGTAATACACTGGAAAGAAATAAAGTGCTGCAATAAGCAAATAAACGACAGCCATCGCCATTCCAAAAGAGGAACCCATCATTCCCATAGCAGGATTCATTTTCCCCATTGCAGAAAATAGTGTTCCCGCGAACAAAGCAGCTAAAATAATAAAACCAATTCCTATGTATCCTAGAATGGATAAAAAATAGGCCCATTTTGCTGTTTCCCTTAAAAAGTCTTTCGCAGACTCATTAAGTTTCATTTCGAAAGTTTCAATTACTGAATGCTCTTCCATAATTATTTTATATTTAGGTTAGATTTCAAATTTAACAAAAAAATTATGACATATCAATAAATAGAAGAGGCAATTACTAATTTAACTCCTTAAAACAAAAAACCACCTAACAAAAGTTAGGTGGTTTTATTAAAGAGCCGGCGGAGGGACTCGAACCCACGACCTGCTGATTACAAATCAGCTGCTCTAGCCAACTGAGCTACGCTGGCGACTCATTACGGGTGCAAATATAAGTCTGAATTTCTATTTTCCAAAACAAATTCAAACTTTTTTTGCGTTTTTTTTGACTACAATTCGTTGATTTTAGCAATCAATTGATTAGCAGTTTGTTCCAATTCAACATTAATTTGTTTGAAGTGTGCTTTTTTATCCTCTACATTTTTTGCATTCACTTTTGTGATCAAAGCGTCAAAAGCAGCGATAGCTTCGTCGATTAAACCATTTGTTTCAGTTGTTGGTTTTCCTGTAGTAGAAATTTCGAACAAGTAAACTGCTTCAATAATATCTCCTAAAACGTAGTTGATGTCTTTTTTTAAATTCTTAATGTTTGCCATTTTTATTTTTTTAAAATTTGAATTTTAATTTGCGTCTGCAAAAGTACACATAATCTTTCTATTACCGACTATGAAATGTAAATTTCTAAAATCGAAGCTTTTCCATTGAGAATGAATATATTCCTCGCTTTAAAATCAAAATAGGACTGCGTTTGCAATAGTTTTCTATTTAGTTCCCACATTCCATTTCTAAACCATTATAAAGCATGTTCCTCTTTCACTATTTAATAGCTCGTAATACTTCCAGCAAGACCATAAAATCAAGACCAACGCAGAAGACGTTAATCTGAATGTATTGATGAACTAACGATATTCCCAGAATAGTTATTCTGTTTCTATAACTTGACAAACAATGGTTTCGAAGAGGAAATAAATAGCTAATTCTCCTCTACTTTAAAAAGCATCCATTTTTGAAATACCTTTAATAAATCCGTCTATTATTCTGGAAATCAACAGAATCAAAAATAACTGTCTTTAGTACGAGCTCTTACACTACCAATTTTTTGATTGCTTGTAGTGCTTTAGGAATGTGTTTTGCAGCCAGCATACTGTCAAAAATCATTTGTATAATTCCATTTTTATCGGTTACATAGGTTACTCTTCCTGGAAGCAAACCAAACATACCAGTAGGAACTCCAAACAATTTTCTAATTTTTTTATCATAATCTGACAAAAGAATAAAGGGTAACTTATATTGCTTACTAAACTTTAGATGCGATGCTACACTATCACTACTAATCCCTATAACTTCAGCACCCAAATCTTTAAAATCTTCATATTGATCCCTAAAACTGCAGGCTTGTGTAGTACAACCTGGCGTATTGTCTTTAGGATAAAAATAAATAACTAAGGGTTTTTGTCCCACAATGTTTTGACTGTCAAAATCAATTCCATCTGCATCTTTTGCCGTAAATTTAGGGATTTTGTCCCCTACTTTTAGTTCCATTATTCTCCTTTATACGTTACAAAATTTCGAGGTGTTTCGTATAGAACTACTTCTAATTCAAATTCTGACTTTATTTTTTTTCTGATCTTGTTCCAAATCACAACTACTATATTTTCAGCTGTTGGATTTAAATCTTGAAATTCGGGAACGTCTAAATTTAAGTTTTTATGATCAAATTGATTCTCAACATCCTCTTTGATTATATCACTTAAAAACTTCACATCCATAACATAGCCGGTTTCAGGATCAATCTCACCCGTTACGCTGACTATCAGTTCATAATTATGTCCATGGAAATTAGGATTATTACACTTCCCAAAAATCGCATCGTTTTGTTCAAAACTCCAATCTTTTCTGTGCAATCGGTGTGCCGCATTAAAATGGGCTTTTCGTGAAATGGTAACTTTCATATAGTAGAATAAATTAGGTGTTATGGGTTCCCTCTTCCGAAGAAAGAGGACTTTTATGTTCTTCCAAAAAATGATAAAATTCTTCAAAAATGATTTTAAACCAAACAGTATATAGTAAGGGATGAAGCTCCATATCTTTTTTAACTTCCTCAATTTTCATCCATTTCCAACTTTCAACTTCCTCTGGATTGATAACGGGCTCCCCATCATAATAACCAATCATCACGTGATCCAGTTCATGTTCTGTCAAGCCATTATCAAAAGGAGCTTTGTAGATAAAATGAAACAGTTCCTTGAGTTCTGTTTTAAAGCCCATTTCTTCAAACAATCGTCGGCTTCCAGCTTGAATATTTGTTTCTCCCTCACGCTGATGACTACAACAGGTATTGGTCCACAACAAAGGGGAATGGTATTTTTGACCTGCACGCTGTTGCAGCATGATTTCATTTTTACTATTCAAAACAAAGACAGAAAAGGCCCGATGCAACACCGCTTTTTCATGTGCTTCAAGTTTAGGCATCAGCCCTATTTGCTCGTCGTTTTTATTAACTAAGATTACATTTTCTTCTATCATAGTGGTGAATTTCAGGTCAAAAATACAAAAAAGATAAATAGGGATAGGGGCTTTAACGTTCTCTTTCGATTTGTTGAAGTTGAATTATTAAAAGAATATCTAAATAAAATGATGCTAAACCTTTCAAAATTCTGTTGTATTTTTATAAATATTTATAAATAACACCATGTCTCCTATAACCATCCGAAAAGCACGCCCTGCCGACCTACAAAAACTTCTTGTCTTTGAACAAGGAATTATTACTGCCGAACGCCCTTACGACCCCACTTTAAAAGAAGATCCGATTCATTATTATGATATCGAAAAAATGATTGCTGCCCCGCATATAGAAGTATTGGTAGCTGAAATAAATGCAGAAATTATTGCCTCCGGATACGCTAGATTAGAGGCTGCACAACCTTATTTGAATCACGAAACGTATGGATATCTTGGATTCATGTATACCGATCCTGATCACAGAGGAAAGGGAGTAAACGCGTCAATCATCAAAGCACTTAAATCTTGGTGTAACTTACACGAAGTGTTCGAACTTCAATTAGACGTTTACAGTGAAAATGGTTCAGCCATCAAGGCGTATGAAAAGGCAGGATTCAAAAAACACCTTGTAAATATGAGAATGATTTTATGAACCGTACGAATTCGTTCTTTCTAAATCAAAACCTCTTTTTATGCTGTCAAAATTTATAATCAAAACTTACTGTACTCATCTGTTTATTGTTACGTAGCAGTAGCACACAGATTCTTTAGGGATTTATATTTTCAGTGGAAAAAACTTTTCTTTTTAACATTTTTTCCAAGTGGAGTTTAGTTGTCTAAATACCAAAACTATAAACTATTAATTTATATATTTGTTTTTAACAAAATTTAGGTTTTTTTCCAAAAATCTAATTAAAATATGCATTTTAAGCATGTCATTCTTTACTAAAACACCACTCATGAAAAAAATATTCATTTCTGCAGTTCTATTTTCTTTTGCCTGTACAACTTCAGCACAAAATACCGCCCTGAAAACTAAGATTAGCACGAAAGCAGAGTCTCTAGAATCCAAAGTTATTGCATGGCGTAGGGACTTTCACCAAAATCCAGAATTAGGGAATAGAGAATTTAAAACCGCAGAAAAAATAGCGACACATTTGCGCGCTTTAGGTATCGAAGTACAAACCGGAGTCGCTAAAACTGGAGTTGTAGGCATTTTAAAAGGAGGAAAACCCGGACCGGTTGTCGCCCTTAGAGCAGATATAGATGCCTTACCAATAAAGGAGCGGGTAGCTATTCCATTTGCTTCAAAAGTGGAAGGAGAATACAATCAAAAAGTAGTGCCAGTGATGCATGCGTGTGGACATGACACCCATATTGCTATTTTGATGGGAACTGCCGAAATTTTAGCTTCTATAAAAAGCGACTTAAAAGGGACTGTTAAATTTATTTTTCAACCCGCTGAAGAAGGTCCACCCGAAGGAGAAGAAGGAGGAGCAAAATTGATGGTAAAAGAAGGCGTTTTAGAAAATCCTAAAGTTGATGTTATTTTTGGACTACACATCAATGCCCAAACAGAAGTGGGCAAAATAAAATATCGTCCAAGGGGAACTATGGCAGCTTCGGATTGGTTCACGATTAAAATTAAAGGCAAACAAACACACGGTGCTTATCCATGGCTGGGTGTTGATCCAATCGTCACAGCAGCTCAAATTGTGATGGGAATCCAAACGATTGTAAGCCGAAATGTTAACATAACTGAGTCTGCTGCAGTTATTAGTGTGGGGCAAATCAACGCCGGAGTAAGAAGTAATGTTATTCCAGAGGAACTAATTATGACCGGTACCATTCGTTCGCTAGACCGCAAAGTGCAAGACATGATGCATTCCCGACTAAAACAAGTTGTAAATTCAATTGCTGAAAGTGCCGGAACCACAGCTGATATAACTATAACTAATCAAACTCTTATTACCTACAATGACCCATTATTGACAGAAAAAATGGTTCCCACACTGGAAGCAACTGCTGGCAAAGAGAACGTCTCTATTACACCTGCCGTAACTGGCGCAGAAGACTTTTCCTATTTTCAGGAAAAGATTCCAGGGCTGTACTTTTTTCTGGGTGGCGCTCCTAAAGGCAAGGCCATTTCAGAAACTGCCCCTCATCATACGCCCGATTTCTATATCGATGAAAGTGGTTTTGTATTAGGAATGAAGGCGTTGTCTGACCTAACAGTAGATTACATGGAAATGAATAGTAAAATAAATAACACCAACTAGGAATTGGTATTATTAGGATGAATTTTGTCAAAGCAAGTAATTGTTTTACCTTCTTTAGCAACAAAGTGGTACGGCTTCCTTATGCTAAAAAGGTTTTCGTAGCTTGTCTAAAATCAGGATGGTACGCACCGCCCGACCAAAAGTCAAAAAGTTCAAAATACGCGATCGACTAGTTTAGTAAAGACCCAATTGTAGTAGCAATACAAAATCAATTAGCACAGCAACCGACAACAAATTTTCTCTTTTTCAACTCTTGTTGGATTTTATTTTTAACTATAATAATAATTTGATTTTAAATGACATACGCATTTTATTATGTCGTTTTTTAGTAAATTTACTTCACTATTTTTAGCTAACCTTTCATTAGGGAAAATCTAAGGATAGGCTCAACGATTCGTAAAATTACCAACTCAAGTTCCACAAAATGAAAGTACTTGAAACCTATTTTAATAACCATAAAAGTGCTGTAAACCGCCTATTGGAAACCGCACCTGTAGTTTATACTGTCGAACCTTTCCATGAACTACGGGTTGAACTTAAAAGATTTAAGGCATTATTTGAATTGGTTGCCTTTTGCTCAAAGACATTTAAACTTAAAAAAACCTTTGCACCATTTAAAATTATTTTTAAAAAAGCAGGAAAACTTAGGGAAATTCAAGTAGTTCAAGCTATTCTAGAACAGCAGCCCAGTTTTCATTTAATCAAAAGCTATTCCTATCGCTTAAAGAAACGAGAGGAGAGAGAACGAAAAGACTTCTTTTCAATTGCCAATACGCGCTTCATCAAAAAGTTAAAACAAAAGTATCCCATTATCATTCGTTTTCTTAAAAAAACAAGGTCAAAGAAAACGAATCGATATTTGAACAAAATCAGCAAGGAGAAAAAAAAAATAATTAGTAAGAACGCTTTTAAAAAGAAACAAATTCATGCCGTTCGGAAAAGATTAAAAGTATATGGATACAATACAAAAATCTTTGATTTAAATCATCAAAGTAAACTAGTTCCTGAAAAGATTACGCTAACGGATATGCTTGGAGAATGGCATGATTATGAAATGGTCATTCATCTTTTAAAAAAGGCTGTTAAGTCCAAAAAGACAATTTCAAGGGAAACGAAACAACTAGAAGCAACCAAAAAACTAGTACTTTTAAAAAGCGAAGTGTTATTCAATAAAATAAATCGAACTATACCCTATCACACTCTTGTATAACTATTGGAGACTACGAAACACTACTAACTGCGGGAATCAGGCGGTTCCTCCTTGTTTAACTTTACAAACATTATGAAACTAACCATAACATTGTTATTAGTAGTAATTCTAGATGGTTGCGGCAGTGTTTCAGAATACCGCTTGGAAACTAAAACAAAGGATTGGGCGGTGCACCACTTTGTAAAAGTAGACAGCCTCAACTCTATTTTGGAACCTGAATTCCATCAAGTTTTTCAATCTCCAATCAGTAACAAACAAGTACATTGGGAAGAACGAAATGTACTGAATCCGTTCGTAATTGTCAAAAACGGAAAGGCATATCTCATTTACAGAGCACAAGACAAAGACCTGAAATCAAAACTGGGACTGGCCATTAACGATGACGGACTTCATTTTAAAAAACAACCACTGCCTATATTCTGCCTAGACAACGATACTATCAAACAATACGAATGGCAAGGTGGCATTGAGGAAACACGAATCATAGAAAGTGAGAATGGCACATACATCATGACCTACACTTCGTACGATGGTAAAACGGCCCGACTTTGTTTAGCCAGCTCAAAAGATTTATACACCTGGACCAAACACGGTTTAGTTCTAAAGGAAGAGAAATACAAAGATTTACGGTCTCAATCTGGTGCTATCGTTTGTAAATTAGCCGGCAACAAGATAATCGCTGCAAAAATAAAAGGCAAATATTGGATGTATTTTGGGGATAATGATTTGTATCTGGCAACCTACGAAGATCTCATCCATTGGAACGTTGCAGAAAATGATGAAAATAAAAAAATGATTTCCGTTTTGCATCCACGCATGGGGTATTTCGATAGCCGTTTAGTTGAACCCGGCCCTCTTGCTTTGGTACAGAAAGAAGGTATTCTACTAATTTATAATGATAGCAACGCCGCTAATTATAATGATTCGAATTTGCCTAAATTCACTATTGCTGTAAGTCAAGCCCTTTTTGACAAAGAAAACCCCTATAAGTTTATAGACCGAATGGACGATTATTTTAGTCATCCAGACAAACCCTATGAACAAACAGGCGAGGTAAATGAAGTGTACTTTGTTGAAGGCTTGGTTTATTTTAAAAAAAAATAGTTTCTGTATTATGGAACTGCCGATTCATAAATTGCCGTTGCTGTAAAAAAACAAAAGAAATAGTTGCCATTTGACCAAAACCAATTACAAACCTATCCTCTCAAAAATAATTATTATGAAACAAGACGGCCACAAAATTCATTTATTTTTATATTTAATTGTTGCTTTAGTATATTTTAATGCTGCTACTGCACAAGAAAAAA
Organism: Flavobacterium sp. CG_9.1; assembly: GCF_015751645.1. Lineage (NCBI taxonomy): Bacteria > Pseudomonadati > Bacteroidota > Flavobacteriia > Flavobacteriales > Flavobacteriaceae > Flavobacterium > Flavobacterium sp. CG_9.1. The sequence goes on along the minus strand of NZ_JADOVC010000005.1, from coordinate 18,332 downwards.
AAGTTGCACCAACATCCGCTGCACTCTATAAGGAAATCGAACAAATGGATGCGGTTATGTTTGAAGCATTCAACAATAAAGATTTGGAAAAATTCAAGTCTCTATTTACAGAAGATTTAGAATGGTTTCAAGACAATGGGGGATTGCTTTCGTATGAAACCGTTTTTACCAATTTTTCGACTATGTTTAAAAATGAAAATAAACTCACCCGAAAACTAATCAAAGGAACTCTGGAAGTTCATCCAATTAAACACTATGGAGCAATTGAAATCGGCGTTCACGAATTTCGCCATGTTGAAAATGGAATAGAAGAAATTGGCACATTTAAATTTCTTATGATTTGGAAGAAACAAGACACGCAATGGAAAATAGCTCGAGTCATCAGTTACGATCATTAAGTCTATTCCTTATTGTGGGTATTTTGATTTATTTTACAGTGCAAAATTCCTAATTCCAGTCTTTTATTTATTCAAAATCGCACCAATCATCAAAGCGCATTTTTCTCCATCAATGGCAGCAGATATAATTCCGCCCGCGTAACCAGCACCTTCTCCACACGGATACAATCCTTTTATTTGGACATGTTCGTATGTCAATGGATCTCTAGGAATACGCACCGGCGAAGATGTTCTGGATTCAGGTGCATGAAGAATAGCTTCATTTGTTAAATAACCTCGCATGGATTTCCCAAATTCGGTAAATCCTTCTCGTAAAATCTGACTTAAAAAACCAGGAAAAACTTGCCCCATTTCTACCGAAGTGGTTCCTGGAACATAAGAGGTTTTAGGAATATCCGCTGATACTTTGTTTTGAGTAAAATCAATCATCCGCTGTGCTGGTACTTTTTGAGTTTCTCCAGCTAAATGCCACGCGCGTTGCTCGATACTTTTTTGGAATTCCATTCCGGCCAAAGCACCAAATTTGGCAAATGGTTTAAAATCTTCTAATTTCAATTCGATTACAATTCCAGAATTGGCCGTCGCCTGATCCCTTTTTGATGGTGACCAACCGTTCGTCACTACTTCACCTGGACTCGTAGCACAAGGCGCTATAACACCACCGGGGCACATACAAAACGAATACATTCCGCGACCATTAACCTGCTTCACAATAGAATAAGGTGCTGGAGGTAAATGTTCACCACGGTAATCGCAACTGTACTGAATGCTATCGATTAAAGATTGTGGGTGCTCCGCTCTAACGCCTAAGGCAAAAGGCTTAGCTTCTATAAAAACTTTCTTTCTATCCAATAATTCAAAAATATCACGAGCTGAATGTCCTGTAGCCAGAATGATTTTACGAGCAAGAATCGTGTCTCCTTTTTGAGTAACGATTCCCTGGACTTCATTGTTTTTTATTAAAATATCTGTCAATCGGGTTTCAAACAAAACTTGTCCACCACATTCGATGATTTTCTCCCTAATATCCTGAATGATTTGTGGTAATTTATTAGTCCCAATATGAGGATGCGCTTCAATCATTATATCCTCTGACGCCCCAAAAGCAACAAACAGTTCGAGAATCCGAGTGACATCACCACGCTTTTTAGAACGCGTGTACAACTTCCCGTCAGAATAGGTTCCCGCACCCCCTTCACCAAAACAATAATTAGAATCTTCATTCACGAGATGATCGACATTAATGGCTTTCAAATCGCGACGACGGCCACGAACCTCTTTTCCGCGTTCAATCACTACAGGTTTCAATCCCAACTCTATCAATTGCAAAGCAGCAAAAAGCCCTGCTGGTCCTGCCCCTATTACGATTACTTCTTGTGCGATTGCCACATTTTTGTAATCAGGAAGTTGGATTTTGTTTTCCTGAAAAGGCTCTCCTTTTAAATATATCGCCACTTTCAAATTGATTTTAATCGCTTTCTGACGCGCATCTACAGAGCGTTTTAATATAGAAACATGCTGAATATCGGCTACCGAAACTTTGATTTGTTTCGATAAATAGTCTTTTAGCAACAATTCGTTTGTAGCTATTTCTGGAGTAACCTGTAATAAAAGTTCTTGAGGCATTGTCTTTGATTGTTCGAGTTTTAGATTATCAAGCGTTTAAAAGTGTCTTACATAATTCTGGTACAAAAGTAGTATTTTGAACTGACTTCTTCTCATTGAAAGAACAATCCGTTTTCAATTTTTAAAATTGACCTCTTTTCGAATTAGACTTCGTAACTTTGCCTCCTCAAAACCAATAAACCTTATTATAGGCAACACACTAATCATATCGAAAAATGTCAAGAAAAATAAAACTAATTTGGGATTTCCGTGGGCCTGCTTCCGCAAAAACGGCAGAGCATCACGAAATTCATTTGAAAGAATACATCGCAATTGAAAAACTTGCTTTAAATATCACCGGTTTTGAGATTCAAAGCGAAATGCAGGCAATTGCTTTCATGGTGGTCACCGATGAAAATATGATTCAGGTTCGCGATGCTTTGAAGCCGCATCGAGGTGAAGTTTATGAGGGATGATTTCCAGCAAAAAAAATTCCAAATTACAATTAGGTAACGAATTGGAATTTGGAATTTCTATTATTGGAATTTTACTTTAATTCGCTACTTCACTAATGAATTTAATTCGCATCAAACGCAATTCGTCAAGATCATAATCTCCATCAAATTCTTTAAGTGCAGATTCTATATTATCAGATTCGGATTCCATAAAATAGTCATGAATTTCTTCTTGTTGGTCATCGTCCAACATATCGTCAATCCAGTATTTTATATTGAGTTTGGTTCCGGAATATACAATTTGTTCCATTTCTTTAATCAAAGCATCCATGTTGATTCCTTTGGCGGAAGCGATATCATCCAAAGACAATTTTCTATCGATATTTTGAATAATATAAAGCTTATTTACAGAATTAACTCCAGTGGATTTCACTACTAAATCTTCTGGACGGGTAATATCATTTTCGCTAACATAGCGGCTAATTAATTCTAAGAATTCCTTTCCGTATTTTTTTGCTTTTCCTTCGCCAACTCCATGAATATTAATCAGCTCTTCTTGAGAAATAGGGTATTTCAAAGCCATATCTTCCAGTGAAGGATCTTGAAAAACCACAAATGGAGGAACGCCTACTTTTTTAGCTACTTTTTTTCGCAAATCACGCAACATTCCCATGAGAACTTCATCGGCGACTGCTGTAGATTTTGAAGCTGTTACAATCGCTTCATCTACCGTTTCGTTGTATTCATGATCCTCGGACATCATAAAAGATTGTGGTTTTTTAATAAAATCCAATCCTTTATCTGTGATTTTTACAATGCCATAGGTCTCAATATCCTTCGATAAAAACCCGGCTACTAATACTTGGCGCAGTAGGGCCATCCAATATTTTTCATCATGACCTGCACCACATCCAAAAAAGGATTGTGCATCCGTTCTATGTGCTTTAATTACTGCATTTACGCGACCAATTAAAGTAAAGACAACCTCTTTAGATTTGTATAAATGTTTGGTATCCCGCACCACTTCTAACAGCTTTACAACTTGTGCTTTGGCCTCTACTTTCGCTTTTGGATTGCGAATATTGTCATCCATATCAGCACCTTCGCCATGTACATCATCAAATTCCTCACCGAAATAATGCAGTAAAAATTTCCGTCTTGACATGGAAGTTTCGGCATAAGCCACAACCTCCTGTAATAAAGCGAAACCAATTTCCTGCTCAGCAACTGGTTTACCGGACATGAATTTCTCTAATTTTTCCACATCTTTATAGGAATAATAAGCTAAGCAATGCCCTTCTCCGCCGTCGCGACCAGCACGACCCGTTTCTTGGTAATAACTTTCCAATGATTTTGGAATGTCATGATGAATTACAAAGCGCACATCGGGTTTATCAATTCCCATTCCGAAAGCGATAGTTGCAACCACCACATCTACATCTTCCATCAAAAACATATCTTGGTGTCTGGCTCGGGTTTTAGCGTCCAATCCTGCATGATACGGCACGGCACTAATTCCGTTTACCTGCAAAACTTCGGCAATAGCTTCCACTTTTTTGCGGCTTAAGCAATAAATAATTCCTGATTTCCCTTTGTGTTGTTTTATAAATCGAATAATATCCGATTCAATATTTTTTGTTTTTGTGCGTACTTCGTAATATAAATTAGGTCTATTGAAAGAGGCTTTGAAAGTTGTCGCATCTGTCATGTCTAAGTTTTTCAGAATATCTTCTTGTACTTTTGGTGTAGCCGTAGCGGTTAAACCTATGATAGCCACATCGCCCAATTGCTTGATAATGTGCTTTAAATTTCGATATTCTGGTCTAAAATCATGTCCCCACTCTGAAATACAATGGGCTTCATCAATTGCGACAAAAGAAATAGTAACATTTTTAAGAAAATTAACATACTCCTCTTTAGTCAAAGATTCAGGAGCAACATAAAGCAACTTAGTCAATCCAGACGTGATGTCTTTTTTTACTTGCGTAATTTCAGTTTTAGTAAGGGAAGAGTTTAAAACGTGAGCCACTCCGTTTTCAGAAGACAAACTCCTAATGGCATCCACCTGATTTTTCATCAAAGCAATCAAAGGAGAAACAACTATAGCCGTTCCTTCCTGAATTAAGGCAGGCAACTGATAACAAAGTGATTTTCCTCCTCCTGTCGGCATAATCACAAATGTATTCTGTTGATTCAGTATACTTTTTATGACTTGTTCCTGCAATCCTTTAAATTGGCTAAAGCCAAAATACTTCTTTAATTCTTTGTGTATGTCAATTTCGTTTGGATTCATTCTTTATTATGTGGTATTTTGTATAAATTTGCGACACCTAAAGGTACAAATTTCTTTTACACATACAAATTTTAATTATTCTGTTTTGATCACCAAAGAAAATATATTGGCCAGTGCCAAAAAAACAATCTTATCGGAAAGCCAATCCATAGCTAAACTAATTGATTTACTAGACAATAACTTCATTGAAGCCACGCAAAAAATCTATAATTCAAAGGGGCGATTAGTCGTAACAGGAATAGGAAAAAGCGCTATCATAGCTCAAAAAATGGTCGCTTCCTTCAATTCTACTGGGACACCCTCTCTTTTTCTGCATGCTTCTGAGGCCATTCACGGAGATCTAGGCATGATTCAAAGCGAGGATGTTATCATTTGTATTTCAAAAAGCGGCAACAGTCCAGAAATAAAAGTCTTGGTTCCGCTTTTAAAACGTTTTGGAAACACGCTGATAGCAATAACAGGCAACATGACCTCCTTTTTGGCTAAAGGTTCTGACTATATTTTAAATACAACTATAGATGCGGAATCTTGCCCAAACAACCTAGCACCCACCAATAGCACTACGGCACAATTAGTCATGGGCGATGCTATTGCGGTATGCCTAATGGAAATGCGGGATTTTAAACCGGAAGATTTTGCAGTGTACCATCCCGGTGGTGCATTAGGTAAAAAATTACTATTGCGCGTGAAAGACATGTTGGAGCACAGCCTAAAACCAATGGTTGCTCCAGAAGCCTCCATAAAAAAAGTTATTTTTGAAATTTCGGAAAAACGTCTTGGCGTAACTGCCGTAGTCGAAAATGATATAGTAATTGGTATTATTACTGATGGTGACATTCGAAGAATGCTAAACGACCGCGATTCTTTTGCTGATTTAACGGCTCGAGATATTATGACTAAAAACCCAAAAATGACTTCCTCCAATACAATGGTAGTAGAAGCATTAAATATAATGGAAGATTTTTCCATTACCCAATTAGTAGTTGTTGATGATACGCACTACAAAGGCATACTGCATTTACACGATATTTTAAAAGAAGGAATAGTATAATGGCAAAAAAAAACTTAAACGAAATGTCGTTTTTAGATCATCTTGAAGAATTAAGATGGTTATTGGTTCGAAGTACAATTGCAATATTAATTTTGGCTACATTCACTTTTTTTGTGAGTGATTACATTTTTGATGTCGTCATTTTTGGGCCCACCAATGCTAACTTTATTACCTACCGCTTTTTTTGTGATCTCTCCAATCAACTGGGCTTCGCCGAAACTATTTGTGTAACAGAAATGCCTTTTATCATTCAAAACACGAATATGGAAGGGCAAATCAACGTTTTGATTTGGACCTGTATAACCGCTGGATTCATTCTTGGATTTCCGTTTATACTTTGGGAAGTATGGAAATTCATCAGTCCCGCTTTATATGCCTCAGAGAAAAAACACGCGAAACTTTTTATTTTTTCGTCTTCGTTACTTTTCTTCCTTGGCGTGTTGTTTGGGTACTATGTAATTGTTCCCATGTCCGTTAACTTTTTTGCAACATTCACCATCAGTGATGTTGTGAAAAACCAATTTAGTATCGATTCTTACATTGGACTCGTAAAAACCAGCGTGATTGCTTGTGGGTTGTTTTTCGAATTGCCTATAATCATCTATTTCTTGACTAAACTTGGGCTGGTAACACCCGTTTTCTTGAGGAAATATTGGAAATACGCGGTAATCATCATTCTTATAGTCGCCGCTATAGTAACGCCACCGGATGTCGTGAGTCAGATAATAGTCACGATTCCAATGTTATTAATCTATGAAGCAAGTATCTTAATTTCAAAAATAGTAGTAAAAAATCAAAAAAAAATAAATGGCTGATATAATCGAAGAATTCAATGAATACCGTTCTAAAATGAACGAAAAATTACTAGCAGACAACAATAAAATTGTGAAACGAATTTTTAATTTGGATACCAATGCATACGCTGCTGGCGCACTAGATGTAAAAACTAAAGAGTTGCTAGGATTAGTCGCATCGGCAGTTTTAAGATGCGATGACTGTGTGAAATACCATTTGGAAACCAGCCATAAAGAAGGCGTTACCAAAGAAGAAATGATGGAAGCCATGGGAATCGCAACACTTGTAGGAGGAACTATTGTAGTACCTCATCTTAGAAGAGCCTATGAATTTTGGGAAGCCTTAGAAGAAATGGCTACCAAATAATTGTTAACAAGTGAAACCGTTTAATTGTTTATTCGTTTATTTGATCCATAAATAATGATACCATCAAAGGGTTAAACAATTAAGCGCTTCACCAATTAAACATTTAATCCGCTAACTTTTTCAACAAATAAACCATCAAACGATGAAATTAAGAGCCGAAAATCTAGTCAAAACCTATAAAGGGCGCAGTGTTGTAAAAGGCATTTCGGTAGAGGTGAACCAAGGAGAAATCGTTGGACTCTTAGGTCCTAATGGTGCCGGAAAAACAACCTCTTTTTACATGATTGTGGGATTGGTTAAACCAAATTCAGGCAATATTTTTCTTGATGACTTGAACATCACCGATTATCCGATGTACAAAAGAGCACAGCAGGGAATTGGGTATTTAGCACAAGAAGCCTCTGTTTTCAGAAAGTTGAGTATCGAGGACAATATACTGAGCGTTTTGCAATTGACCAAACTTTCCAAAGCGGAACAAGAAGCAAAAATGGAAAGCCTGATTGATGAGTTTAGCTTGGAACACATTCGGACTAACCGTGGCGATTTACTTTCTGGAGGAGAACGCCGTCGTACTGAAATTGCACGTTGCCTAGCCACTGACCCTAAATTTATATTGCTGGATGAACCTTTTGCAGGTGTCGATCCAGTAGCTGTGGAAGACATTCAGCGTATTGTAGCGCAATTAAAAAACAAGAATATCGGAATTTTGATTACGGATCATAATGTTCAAGAAACCCTAGCCATTACCGATAAAACGTACCTTATGTTTGAAGGTGGAATCTTAAAAGCAGGGATTCCTGAAGAATTAGTAGAAGATGAAATGGTACGTCGCGTCTATCTTGGACAAAATTTTGAACTAAGAAAAAAGAAGCTCGAATTTTAAATTGGTAGTTTTATGTGTTTAGATCCTGGTTTTTAGTATCCAAATAATATAGCAAGATGTCATCATACCAAGAACCTTCAAAAGAAACTTCAGACCGATGGAAAAATGATCCCAAAAATTGGGTTTGGGGAATTTTCTATTATAATAAAGAAGATCCACGCATTTTACCTCCTAAGAAAGTAGCGGAAATGGGTTTTACCATCAACTTTGCAAATCCAAAATCAGTTTTGATTTTTTTAGCTGCTTTGGCTTTTTTTGCGATGGTAGTCTTTTTTATTTCGAATAAAAGGTAGATTAGAGCACTATTCTACTGTTATAAACTGCAATTGCTGTAAATCACCATTATAAATATTGACATCGACATTGCCTTTGATTCCGGGAATTGATGCTTTCTCCGTGAACTGCCAGAAAAGCCAATCCGTTCCTATTTCCTCTCTATAAAAGTTATAATTAGCAATCCAAAAAAGGTAATCGCTGAATTCTTCTTTTAAAAAATCATCATAATAGCGCTCTCCCGTATAAATAATAGGCTTTACACCGTAGTGCGATTCCACGGCTTTCAACCAACGCTTCAGTCCTAATTTCAGATTGGCAATCGATTGGTTTTTTGGTAACTTTTCGATATCCAAAACAGGTGGTAAATCCCCTTTTTGAAGATGAACAGTAGTAATAAAGAGTTCGGCTTGTTCCAATGAATTCTCATTGGGACGGTAATAATGATAGGCTCCCCGAATCATTTTGTTTTCTTTGGCGCCAAGCCAATTCGTATCAAACTGACGGTCTTTGTGGTCTTTACCTACCGTAGCACGAATAAATACAAAATGCAAAGGATACTTTTTTTCTATTGTATCTACATAAGACCAACTGATTTTACCTTGGTATTCTGACACATCTATCCCAATACTTTTACCCTGGTGTTTTTCGAGAACCTGAAAATTGCGAACATCAGAAATGCGTTTAGCGGCACGGGCCGCTCTGATTGTCTTGTCTGATTTAAACCCTAAATAATAGGCTAAACCATTTCGATAATGATAACCGCTACCAATTAGCAAAGCAATCAGAAAAGTAACAATCGAATAGCGTACAAGCTTCCCAGAGAAAACGGTTGCTTTCTTTTTGGACTTGCGAACCACTGTAGTTTTTCTTCGGACTGTTTGTTTTCTCATTTAAAAAACTACTTTTTGAGTACTTTGTTATTCACCACGGACAAACAAACATAAAAAAGAATTAATAAAGGAATTCCTAAGTACTGAAAGAAAACTAACAATAAAAGGGACACCATTAAAAAGGCAAATTGAAGCGCATTTTCTTTGAAACTAAATTTCTTGATTTTCAAAGAAAACAAGGGGATTTCAGCATTCAACATGTAGGCACTCAAAAAGGTAAGTACCAACAAAAACCAAGGATTAGTCAAAAGCTCCACTATAATTAAGGAGTCGGTATATTTTAAAACTAAGGGCAGGCTTAAAATAAACAGCGCATTAGCCGGTGTGGGCAAGCCAATAAAAGAATCTGTTTGACGAGTATCAATATTAAAATTAGCCAAACGGTAGCAAGAGCCCAGCGCAATTATAAATCCCAAATAAGGAAAAAACTGCAAATGACCTGCCGCTGCAGTTGTCGCGTGACTGACCATCATTTGGAACATCACTAAACCTGGAACCACTCCGCTGGTTACCATATCTGCTAGGGAATCCAACTGCAATCCTAACGGACTGGAAACGTCGAGTAATCGAGCAAAAAAGCCATCAAAAAAGTCTAAAAATATACCCAGACAAACAAAATAAAAAGCCATCTCAAAGTCTTCGTTAAAAGCAAATACCAAGGCGATACAGCCACAAAAAAGATTAAGTAAAGTAATTATATTCGGGATCTGCTTTTTAATATTCATCATAATGTAATTTAAGGAACCAAAGTTGGCAAATTTAATATAATAAGTTGCGCGAAAGAACGTTTTTTACTGGAGATTTTTAACCTAAACGTTCGTCACAAGCCTTTACAAGTTTTAAAAAACAAAAAAAGCCCTTTCCGTAAAAGATAAAAAGTAAGTGAGGCACCTTGATTTTATAGAATAAACATTCTTATTTTAAATCCTAGTTCAATGGAATGGTGGCTTCTAAAAAAGTTTTAATGGCATGCTTTACCCATCGCGCTTCTTCTTTTTGAAATGAAACGGCTCACGGATTAAAGGACTATAAATGCAGTCATCTAAAGGAGTATGCTCTTTTAAAAAGTATTTTTCACCCCTTTATTTGAGGATTCTTATTTCATTGTTAGTTTATTTGGTAAAAGGAATAAATAACCTCATTAAAAAATTATATTTTTGATAAAAATTAAACAGACTTTCCATTTGTAAAATGATACCCTTGAAAAAAAGATTACTCTTAGCGCTACTTTTGGTCAGTGCGGTAACGTACAGTCAAGCCGTCAGGAAATACTCGAATGAGTTTATGAACATTGGCGTTGATGCCGCTGCATTGGGTATGTCCAATACCGTTGTGGCTTCTTCAAACGATGTCAATTCTGGCTATTGGAATCCCGCTGGGCTTACCCATCTGGAAGACCATCAGGCAGCTGTCATGCACGCAAATTACTTTGCTAACATCGCCCAATATGATTATTTGGCTTATGCCAGCCCAATTGATGATCGCAGTGCGTGGGGAATTTCGTTAATTCGGTTTGGGGTAGATGACATTTTAAATACCACCGAATTAATAGACAGTCAAGGCAATATCGATTATAACCGCATTAGTCTCTTTTCAACCGCTGATTACGGATTTACTTTTTCATATGCGCGAAAACTTCCTGTTCCTGGATTTCAATATGGTGTCAACGCCAAAGTGATTCGGCGCATTATTGGAAACTTTGCTAATTCTTGGGGATTTGGTTTTGATTTTGGACTGCAATTCGAAAAAAACAATTGGCAATTTGGATTGATGCTCCGCGATATCACAACAACGTATAATGTTTGGAATATAGATGAAGACGAATATGGAAAAATCGCGAATGCCATTCCCGGAGAAAATCAGGAACTACCAGAAAGCACCGAGATTACGGCTCCAAAAGCACAATTAGGAATCGCTAAGAAATTCATTATTCGGTACGATTATAGTATTTTGGCTGCAGCCAATATGAATATGCGTTTTACTAGAACTAATGATCTTCTTGCTACTGATTTTGTTAGTATCGATCCTGCATTGGGATTGGAATTTGGTTATACCGATTTGGTTTTCGTTCGTGCAGGCGTTGGAAATTTCCAAAACATACAGCAATTAGACAGCACTGAAAAGGTAGGTTTCCAACCCAATATTGGTTTGGGTTTTAAATACAAAGGCATACAAATAGATTATGCATTAACCGATTTAGGCAATCAAAGCGCGGCCTTGTATTCTAATATCTTTTCCGTAAAAGTTGATTTGGGACTGTTTAGGAACTAATTCACAAGCACCTTTACAAGTAAAAAGCGATACTGTATCTTCTGCTATTTCCAGTACCTTGATTTGAAACCCGTGCGATAGAATCGGTTTCCTGTATAACTTGAAAACTTTGTCTGTGTATTTTCTTTCTTTGAGTATCTTTGCATGAAAAACACCAATAGAACAGTGGTAATTCAAATTTCATAATAATAACCACTGACTTTTACCCTTTTAACTACCAACGAATGAACGCTTCTTTATTAAAAAAAATTACATTAGTAGTACTTCTTTTTTTCAGTATAAATTATAGTTTCGGACAAAATATCCAATTATCAGAAAACACAAAAGTCAGCGTAATTACCTGTGGAACGGGCAACGAATCGTACTCTCTTTTTGGACATACTGCCATTCGAGTACAGGATTCGACCAGTTCCGTTGATGTAGTTTATAATTATGGCGCTTTTGACTTTAACACACCTAATTTTGTGATGAAATTTATAAAAGGAGACTTACAATATTTTGCTGTAGCGCATTCCTTTCCTGATTTTATCAATCAGTATCAGTATGAAAAAAGATCTGTTTATGAACAGGAACTCAACATTGCGACTCCCTTAAAACAAAAACTGTTTGACAATTTAAATACCTCTTTAGCTTCGGGAGAGAGTCACTACACCTACAAATTTATTGACAAAAACTGTACTTCGATGGTGGTTGCAATCATAAATAAAACACTTGGAACTGCAGCTATTGTAAAAAATGCAGATACTGACATTACGTACAGAACCATATTGTATCCGTATTTTTACGGACATTTCTATGAAAAATTAGGAACCAGTATCATCTTTGGCAAAAAAGTAGATCAATTGGGAACGCAGCTATTCTTGCCTTTTGAACTGCTAAAAAGCCTGAAAAAAGCTTCTTTTGAGAGCCACCTTTTAGCCCAAGAAAGCAAAACGATTATCGAGTTTAAAAATGAGGCGCCCTTTTCTTGGTGGAACAATCCCTACACGTACATCGTACTGCTTATGTTTATTATTTTCATAAAAAAGAAAAGCGTGACATTGTTTTACCTCAGTTTCATAGCGGTAATAGGTCTTTTCTTCACTTTTGTAGGGTTCTATTCGTCCCATCTCGAATTAGGATACAACTACAATATCTTATTGTTTAACCCTACTCTATTAGGTCTTCTTTATTTTTATTGGACAAAAAACAAAAAAGGAATCTATAGATTGGCTTTATTTAATTTGCTTACGCTACTAGTCTATTTCTTTTTGATCATCAACAAAGCCCATCTGATTTTGGTTTTACCCCTGGTCATTACAAGCGGTATACTTTTAGTCAAACTGGCGATTCAAAATAAAAAACGCATTCCCATTATAATTTAAGAAAGTATGCTAATGATTTGCCATGTGCTTAATTGAGGCTATTTTGTAGACACTGATAGGTTCCTTTTTAAGCTAAACCAAGGGTCTGAAAGTGTATAGATTTAGATGAAAGACTACACTTTTACGAAGTTGGATTCCGATCCATCAGCACACTTTATTCCTGATTCACCGTTTAGAAATGATGTTGAACGCTATAAACTCGTGGCATTTTTTATAGAGGCTAAAGAGGAGGTACGGAAAGTGCATCCTTTTACACGCTATGGAAGACCAGTACATCTTGTTTTACTATTTTCCCGACAACCTTTAGTAAGAAACTGTTTTCGATTGTACGAGAAGGCCTATCCCTCTAATTTACACATGAACTAAAGATAAACCTAGGGCAACAAAAAGTACTTTATGGTGTTGCTATTCTTATTGTCCCCTATAAAACAAGACCGTGGTTATGGTTTTAAAAGCAATATTTAAATCCAAGTAAATACTACGGTGCTTGATATAATACAAGTCATACTGTAGCTTAATCAAACTATCATTTATTGTTTCTCCGTACGAATAATTGACTTGTGCCCAACCAGTAAGCCCTGGTTTGATAATGTGCCTCGTTTCATAAAAAGGCATTATTTCAGCAATTTCTTTTACAAAAAAGGGACGTTCTGGACGCGGTCCGATGACTGCCATGTCTCCTTTTAAAATATTAATGAATTGAGGAAATTCATCGATGCGGGTTTTACGTAAAAACCGCCCAAAAACAGTCACTCGAGAATCATTTGTAGCGGTAAAAACAGCTCCATTGGTTTCGGCATTTTTCACCATCGTACGAAATTTCAAGATTTCAAAAACAATCCCATCTTTACCAACGCGCTGTTGTGTATAAAATAAACGACCTCTATTACCTATGGCATTGCCCACCAAAATAAGCGGAAAGAGGAACAGGCCTATAACCAAACCTGCCAGTGAAACGGCAATCTCAAAAAGGCGCGCAGTGAGCAAGTATAATTTATTTTGATTGCTTCGGCTGAAAGGGAAAAAGCGATAAAAATCCCGAGACATGTACTGTACTGGAATGCGCTGGGTCATACTCTCATACACTTGTGTATATTCACGGATGATATTTCCCGACTCTAGCAAATGCAATAATTGTTGGTATAAATCAGGTGTAATTCCTTCTGTTTTCTGTGAGGCAATCACAATTTCAGAAATCCCATTTTCTTTTACAAAAGAAAACAAATCATCTCTTCTGATGTGCTGTACATAATGATATTCTTCGATATCTTCTTCACTGGCATCGGTATTAACGAAGCCAATTATTTTATAATGGGGATCGATATTTTCCAATCCTAAAATTAACTCCTGCACTTGTTCTTGATCACAAATTAAAATGGCTTTTTGGAAAAATCGATGCGATGCCAAAAATGTAACATACAGCATGCGCCACGTAAATAAAGCCAGAAAGATGACGAGAAAAAACAATAGGATTTGAAGACGGTTGGAAGGCAACTGTGGCGAAAAAAAAGGTGTTAACAAATACACTATAACAGTAGTAGAAACGGTGATAAGGGTACTTTTTAATACTTGAAATTGGTTGCTGGCCACTTGAAGATTGTACATTTCGAAAATAGTACCAAACACATTAATGTAGATTGCCAAAACGATTGTCCAGTAATAATTAGTGGCCAAAATCGCAAAATAGTCAAACGCAAATAAATTTCCGGTTACATATAAAGCCGTCAAAACGAACAGAACATCAAAAAGTCGAAGAATCATCTTTCGCTCTGATATTTCAAAATGCATTTTGTCAACTGAAAACATGGTAGGTCTTTACTTATGTGGGTGCAATTTAATGTTTTTGTCCCGAAGAAAATTTAAGATATGTTAAATTTTTTAACAAACTTAGCTTTTTAATGATGTAATTTCATTCTGTTCGAAAATGACCACGGAAATACCTTTCAAACAAGCCGTTTACTTTACTATGAGCTTGCTACTTTTAAACGATTTCTAGATTAAGTTATGATTCTAAAAGTAGTTCACTTTCTTTTTTACGGGATTTGATCGTTAGAAAACAGAATGAAGTGTCTTTTTTTTTGGCCCCAGCCCTAAAGGGAGAAAAAAAGAACGAATACTTTCTTTTTTACGCGATTTAATGGTTGGGAAAGAAGAGCAACTTTCTTTTTTTTGGCCCCAGCCCTAAAGGGAGAAAAAAGAACGAATACTTTTCGTTGTTACACGATTTAATGGTTGGGAAAGAAGAGCAACTTTCTTTTTTTTGGCCCCAGCCCTAAAGGGAGAAAAAAGAGCGAATACGTTTCGTTGTTACACGATTTAATGGTTGGGAAAGAAGAGCAACTTTCTTTATTTTGGCCCCAGCCCTAAAGGGAGAAAAAAAGAACGAATACTTTTCGTTGTTACACGATTTAATGGTTGGGACAGAAGAGCAACTTTCTTTTTTTTGGCCCCAGCCCTAAATGGAGAAAAAAAGAAAGAGACAAAATCTCGTTGCAGTATTTGATTGTTGGAAAACGGAATTAAGTATCTTTTTTTTTGGCCCCAGCCCTAAAGGGAGAAAAAAAGAACGAATACTTTCGTTGTTACACGATTTAATGGTTGGGAAAGAAGAGCAACTTTCTTTATTTTGGCCCCAGCTTTAAAGGGAGAAAAAAAGAAAGAGACAGAATCTCGTTTGGAGATGAACTTCAGCTGTGATTGCGTTTCCATTATGGTTAAAATGGAACTTAAATACTAGTCTACTTTCAATTCGTAACCTTTTTTCTTACTGGAAATCCCAACTGCACATTTAGCAATGATAGCGAGTAAACGAAAGCAGGAGCGGCGGTACGCATGGCGGCATGATTGATCGTTAAAAACCAAAAGGCCACGAAACACAATAAAAACATGTTGAATTTGTTTTCTAAGTATAGCACTAAGGGCGTAAAAAACAAAATCAATAATCCTAGAATTCCTAGAGACCCATGTTCCGCAAGCATGCGGGTAATTTCATCATGGGATAATACTTGAACACCCGTTTCATCCTCTCGAACTTCAGCACCTTTGCCTACCCCAACCCCAAAAACTGGATTCTTCAAAAAGGTATTAATCTCATTTTGAGCCACGTCTTCCCGACCTGTAAATTGGCTTTGTTTGACTCGTCCAGCTGCATCTTGATTAGAGTACCTTTTATTGATCAGACCTCCCGTTTGAAATGAAGTGTAGGCCCAAGTAGCCATCAAAGCAAGTACGAGTGCTACAATAATATAATTCAATTTTACCCTTCCTCCAAAATTAGATTTAAAATATAAAAACACGACTAACAAAACAATCATTAGAAATCCCGTGATCATACCCCCTCTGGAAAAAGTCAACATCCCCCGATAGGTGATATTTAAAGCAATGATGAGATTGATTATAATTTGGAATTTTGATTTGGAATCCAATATTACTCTGGAGAAAAAGATAAACATGCCTAAACCTAAAATAGTTGCCACTTGATTGGGACCATAACCGCCAGAGGTCTGGAAATTAGATTCTGTACCCGTAATCACCTCCTGAACATTAGGTGTGTAAAAAGTTAAATACACCATACACGTAATAATTGGTAATCCCATACTGAGCAAAATCCTATTTATTTCTTCTAATGCAATTTTGCGCCGAAACGTGTAAAGCGACGCTAATCCTAAACAGACGGGACCCGATATATTAAACGCAATTGCTTTCCGAATATCAGTATCAAAATTCAATACAAAAACACTGATAACCACACTGGGAACGAGCAACAACAAGAAGATCCAGTAGGGCGCTGCTCCTTTGGAAAAACCACTGTAATACATCCCTATTAAAATAAAGACCATCACCCCATATTTAGAAATCTCATACAAGGGATTTCCTCCGGTCATTCTCAAGAAAACTTCACTTCCTACGACATAAGCAGCTGCAATCAGTGCTTCGTTATTTCTATTTTGTTTTTTGATGATGTAATAAACTCCAAAAATAAAAATAGAGTATCCATAAATTTTTGCTGTAAAAGGCAATAAAAAGCCCAATGCACCAATGACCACATGGAAAAGAATTAAATAGAGATAGGATTGATCCTCTTTTTTCATTTACAAGAATTTTGCAACCAATTTATATACTGCTTCACGACAGCCTCTTTTGAATTATTTTTAATAACTGCCTCGTGGAGCGCCGCACCAAAATTACTCCGTAGCATCTCGTTTTGGATCAATTTCACTATGGAATCATAAAACAATTGAGACTGTTGCGCCCCAACAAGAAATCCATTTTTATCGTTTTCTACCAAAGACGCTATTTCTCCTACATTAGTTACTACCACCGGTTTCTTGTACCATCCATACTCTAACAGCGAAACAGGCAACCCTTCAGATTGAGAGGTAAGAATTCCAATAGCAGCTTGCTCTAAAATATTTCCTACATCTGGTTTGGTGCCGTAAAGAAACACATTTTTTTCTAAACCAAAAGCAATAATTAAATCCTTAATTTTTTGAGAATAGGCATCTTCAAAATCTTTTCCAACCAAATGAAATGTCCACTCAGGATGAGAAATTTTTAGCTTTTTGGCCACTTCCAGTACTAAAAAATGATCTTTCTGCACCCTTAAATTGGCTAAAGAGACAATCTGCTTTCGTGCTTTTCCTTTCAAAACAGTTTGTGCGGCAATGCTTTTTTCTGTGGATGGAAAATTTGGAAGAAAAAGGACATTTCTAGCCCGTAATTTTTGTTCACTCCACTTTTTAAGATTTTGATTTACCGCTATTATTCCATTAAAAAAAGGAATTATTAGTCTTAATGCCAATGTAGGTCTTTTAGATAAAAACTCACTATCCCCATAATGATCGTGCCAAATTAATTGCACCGAAGGACAAGTTACTTTCAATAAAAATGCCAGAAAAAAAGAAGTACTGTGCGCATGAACAATTGTAATTTTATTTATATTTACATAGCTTCTCAATCTCATTAAGGCCTCAAAATCTATGGCTCGTTTTTTATTTAAAAATAAATAAGAAACCTTCTCTTCAATCTGATTTAGAAGTGGCCCTTCCTTTCGGGTTACTACCAAACCTGAAAAGTCAATTTGTTGTGTCAAAGTATTAGCATAGTGCACCGCCATGCGCTCCGCACCGCCCGCTTCTAAAGAATCTATGATTTGAATAATACGCATGTATCCTTGCCGTTTTTTAATTTAATCTAGTTGTTCTTTTACAATAAAAGGATTTTAAAGCAAAACTAAACCTTCCTTGCTAAAATAAATGCCGTACTTTAAAAATTGTATCGAAAACTTTATAACTAAAAGCACTTCTCGATACATTTTTGGCTTGATGAGTTTGTGTTTAACATGGAAAAGCCATTACAAGCCAAAAACACTCGAAGAGACGTGTTTGGTGATGATGACGGTCGTCTGTTCGAGTGGTTTTTAAAGCTGAACTAAGCTCGATTTGTTAAACTAAAACGCCTATTATACACGTCTGTTCGAGTGATTTTTAAAGCTGAACTAAGCTCTATTTGTTAAACTAAAACGCCTATTATACACGTCTGTTCGAGTGGTTTTTAAAGCGGAACTAGATTTGCTTTTTAAATTAAATGCCCTGCTTTAAAAATTGTATCGAGAACTGTTGTTGAAAAGCACTTCTCGATACATTTTTGGCTTGATGAGTTTGCGTTTTGTATGCAAAATTCATT